>JBOGJN010000454.1:0-1762 GCA_050745445.1 Thermoanaerobaculia bacterium | reverse complement strand
CTGGAAGAGATGCCTTACATCGCGATGGAGCTCGTCGAGGGAAAAACGCTTCGGGAGCTGTCCGCCTCGGAGCCGCTGCCGACGCGCAAGCTCCTCAACATCGCTGCCCAGATCGCCGACGGGCTTGCCAAGGCGCATGCCGCAGGGATCGTCCACCGGGACCTGAAGCCCGAGAACCTCATGGTCTCCAAAGACGGCTTCGTCAAGATCCTGGACTTCGGGCTGGCCAAGCTGGCTCTCCCCGAGTCCGGCGAGATCTCGGCGATGCCGACCGTGGGGAAACCGGAGACATCCCCGGGCGTCGTGATGGGAACGCTGGCCTACATGTCTCCAGAGCAGGCGAGCGGTCGGCCGCTGGACTTTCGGACCGACCAGTTCTCGCTAGGTTCCATCCTCTACGAGCTGGTCACGGGGCGTCGCCCCTTTGAGGGAAAGACCGGACCGGAGACTCTGGCCGCGATCATTCGGCAGGAGCCGACGTCGATCGAAGAGCTTGCGCCCGCAACACCGGCGCCGCTTCGCTGGATCATCGAGCGATGCCTGACGAAGGATCCCGAGGAACGCTACTCCGCCACCCGCGACCTGGCCCGGGACCTGTCCTCGTTGCGGGACCATCTCTCGGAGGTCAGCGCTGCGAGTGTAGCCGCGCCGATGGCGAGGCGCCGCGGGATTCTGGCCGCCGCGGGCTGGGCCTTGCTCGCGGCGGGCCTGGCGGCTTTCGCCGCATTCTTCCTGGGGCGAACCAGTGTGGAGAGCCCTCACCCTTCCTTCCGAAGGTTGACGTTCCGCCGCGGCTGTGTCTTCTCGGCGAGGTTTGCCCCGGACGGCCAGACGGTCGTCTACGGCGCGGCCTGGGATGGCAAGCCCGTGCAGCTCTTCTCCACTCGCCCTGGCAGTCCCGAATCCCTTCCGTTCTCCCTTCCGAGCGCCGACGTCCTCTCGATTTCTTCCTCCGGAGAGCTGGCCCTCTCGCTCGGCCGCCACTTCATCGACAGTTGGGAGACCACTGGAACGCTCGCTCAAGTGCCGATCTCGGGCAGCGCGCCCCGGGAAGTCCTCGAGAACGTCCTGGCGGCAGACTGGGCGCCGGATGGAATCCACTTCGCCGTGGTCCGTCACGTCGGGGCGCGAACGAGTCTGGAGTTTCCCGTTGGGAACCGGCTCTACGAAACATCCGGCTGGATCAGCCACCCGCGCGTCTCGCCTGCCGGAGACGCGGTCGCCTTCATCGAGCATCCCCTTCGGGGAGACGACGCCGGGGTCGTGACGCTGGTGGATCGGACCGGAAAAAGAAGGGCCCTTTCGGAGCACTGGTACAGCGCACAGGGCATTGCGTGGTCTGCCAGCGGCAAGGACATCTGGTTTACCGCGTCATCCCTGGCGATGATCCGAACGCTCTATCGCGTCAGCCCCGCGGGGCGCAAGAGCGTGGTCGCGGAGTTCGCCGGGACCTTGCATGACGTCTCGCGGGATGGACGCGTCCTCCTGGCGCGCGACAGCGTTCGGGCCCGGATGGTCGTCCTGCCGCGGGGTGAAACGAGTGAGCGCGATCTCTCCTGGCTCGACCTGTCGGCCGTCAACGATATCTCCGCCGACGGGAGAACGGTTCTCTTCGGAGAACAGGGAGAGGGTGGAGGAGGCACGGGCGTTGTCTATGTGCGCAAGACCGATGGCTCGCCGCCGGTGCGCCTGGGCGAAGGCTACGCCCTCGCGCTCTCACCCGACAAGAAATGGGCACTGGCAGCTCCGATCTCGTTCTCTC
>JBOGJN010000453.1:0-4481 GCA_050745445.1 Thermoanaerobaculia bacterium | reverse complement strand
CTCTTCCCGCCAAGGCACCGATTTCCATCCTCGAGAGGATCTCCGGCCGGGCGATGGCGTAGCGCCGTGCGCCTGCACCGGAGCCCGCCTCTCGTCGCAGTTCTCGCGGCTCTCCTCGGGTCTTCTGCGCTCATCGCCCAGCAACCTTTCGTCGGATCGCGTTCGGCCGGGATGGCGGGGGCGTCTGTCGCGGTGGCCGAGGACGCAACGGCGCTCTGGATCAACCCGGCGGGGCTCTCCCGCGCCGAGGGCCTGAACCTTGACGCCTTCGGAGGGGCGGTCGCGACCGACCGCGGCAACTTCCTGGCCGCGGCCGACGGGCTCTCGGGCTTGGACCCGTCGGCTCTCTCCGGAGACCCGGCCGGGGCTGCGGCGGCGCTCAACGATCTGCAGCGGCTTGCGGCGCCCGGCACCGGCGTCGTCGGTTCTGGGGCCGCCGGCCTTGGCTTTCTCTGGAAGGGCCTGGCGCTCGGGATCGGCGACCTCGCTTATGCGGGGGTGTATCCCAACGTGGACCTGACGCACATCCTGCCCGGCGACGATCCGGCGACGAGCATCCGCTTCAATGACACGGCGGTGCGCTCGGCGGGTCTCGAAGCGCGCGAGGTGCGGCTCGGGTTTTCGAGGGCCTTCTTCCATAGGGTCCTTCTGCTCGGGGTCACGGCCCGGTACATCGGCGGGAGGGCCTACTACACCAGCGCGAGCGTCTTTGGCGCGGATGTCTCGAGCCCTCTCTCGATGTTGCGCCGGGCGCTGCGCGAGAACGTCGAAAGGACCGACCGTTTCGCCGTGGATGCGGGCGCCCTCGTCAACATCCTGGGGAAGGTCCGCGTGGGGGTCGTGTCGACCGCGATAAACGCGCCCACATTCTCGGTGAAGCAGGACCCGGCCAACCCGGAGCTCGACGGAGCGCCGGCCTCGCTACGGCTGCCGAGGACGCTCCGGGCCGGAGCGGCATTTGCCCCGATCGGCTCCCTGACGGTCGCTGTGGATGGAGACTTGATCCGGACCGAAACGCTCGTCCCGGGGGCCAAGAGCCAGCAGCTCTCGGGCGGCCTCGAACTCCGGCTGCCGCTCTTCGCCATCCGAGCCGGTGCCTTCCGCGACTTCGCCGCGGCGGATCCCCACTGGGCCTACTCCGCCGGTTTCGGGATTGGCCTGCCGGTGGTGTCGGTGGACGCTGCCGTCGTCGCTTCCACGCACGGAGGACTTTCCCTCTGGGCGTCAAACCAGCGCGACATCGGAGCATCGCTTTCCGCGAGGTTTCGGCTTTGAGGAAGCTGAGAGTCTAGAGTCAAGGGTCAAGAGTTCAGAATGAAACGAAGCCCCATCTTTTCGCCGACTCTCGACTCTCGACTCTCGACTCTCGACCGCGTGCCGACTTCGCCGTTTCAGATTCTCGACCGCGATCCGGCCTCGGCGGCGAGAAGAGGTCTGATTTCCACAAGGCACGCGGCCATCGAGACGCCATGCTTTCTTCCGGTCGGAACCCGCGGCGCCGTCAAAGGCGTCGAGTTCGACCGGCTCGAGCAGTGGGACTGCCGGGCCGTGCTGGCCAACACCTTTCATCTCATGGTGCGCCCCGGTTTCCCGATCATCCAAAGCGCGGGAGGACTCCATGCGTTCCTGGGCTGGCCGCGTGCGATTCTGACGGACTCGGGCGGTTTTCAGGTGATGAGCCTCGCCTCCCGGCGGCGCATCGCGGAGGAGGGCGTCGAGTTCCGCGCGCCCGAGGACGGCAGCTCCCACTTTCTGACGCCCGAGCGGGCGATGGAGCTACAGGCGGGATTCGGCGTGGACATCGCCATGGCGCTGGACATCTGCCCTCCGTATCGCGCTCCGCGCGAAGAAGTCGAGGGGGCCTGCCGGCTGTCGCAGCTCTGGGCCGCCCGGTCGCGCGAGGCGTACCGTGGGCCGGGCTTGCTGTTTGGCATCCTGCAGGGCGGGACGCACGAGGACCTGCGGTCTCGCGCGGCCGGACCGCTGGTGGATCTCGACTTCCCCGGCTACGCGATCGGCGGGGTGGCGGTGGGAGAGCCGAAGGAGACGATCCGCTCGATCACCGCCTCGACCGCGCGGCTGTTGCCGGAGGGAAAGCCCCGATACCTGATGGGCGTAGGAACCCCGGCCGACCTGCTCTTTTCCGTGCGCGCCGGCGTCGACCTTTTCGACTGTGTCCTGCCGACGCGAAACGGCCGGATGGGGCACGCCTACACGCGAAAGGGCGAGGTCACGATCAAGCATGAGCGTTTCAAGGCCGATCTCTCGCCGCTCGATCCCGCGTGCGGCTGCCCGGTCTGCCGGCGTCACACGCGGGCCTACCTCCGTCATCTCTTTGTCCTCAAGGACTTTTCCGCGCCGATGCTGCTCTCCCTGCACAATGTCTACTTTTATCTGGACTGGATGGGACAGATCCGAACTGCCATCGCGGCAGGAACGCTCCCGAAGCTCTCCGCGCCGCCGGAGGGCAAAGTGGACGGCGAGAGTTGAAGGTTGAGAGTTGGGAGTTGGGAGTCGTGACCACGTCGTTGGGGCTTCAACCCCGAACCCCTGGCCCTCAACCCTCAACGTCCTCCCATGACCACCATCACCTCGTCCAGCGGCTTCTTCGGAATGTCCGGCACCCTCGCGCCCGCCGCGGGGTATCCGACCGGGATCAGCAAGTACGGTTTCTCGTGAGGCGGGCGATTGAGAATTCGGTTTAAGAAGCCCATCGGTGAGGGAGTGTGCGTCAAGGTGGCGAGGCCTGAGAGATGCAGCGCCGCGATCAGGAAGCCGCAGGCGATCCCCACCGACTCTGAGACGTAGTAGTTCCTGCGCTTGACGAGCGTGCCATCGTCCACTGCCCCCTCGGCAGCCACCGGCTCATGATCCATGCGGAAGACAGCGATGAGATACGGCACCGTCTCCAAGAAGGGCTTGTGCCAGTCGGTGCCGAGCGGGGCCAGGGCCTCCAGCCACTCCTCCGGCATCCGTCGCTCGTAGCTCTCCTTCTCTTCCGCCTCGGCGGCGATCCTGATCTCCCGCTTGACCGCGGGGTCGGACACGACGACGAAACGCCAGGGCTGGCGGTTCGCGCCCGACGGCGCGGTGGCGGCCGCACCCACCGCGTTTCGGATGAGATCGAAGGGAACCGGCTCTTCGGAGAAGTCGCGCACCGTCCGGCGCGTCGCGATGCGGGAGAGGAACTCCTCCGAGCGGCGCCGCTGCTCCCCTTCGCGCAGGCGCTCGAAGCGCAGGGGAAGAGACCGCGGTTGCTGTTTCATGCCGCTGTTATAGCCTGACCCCATGAAAAAGCTGCTGATGTGGGTTGGCTTTCCGCTAGCGGCGGCCTGCCTCGGGGCCGCTCCCGAAGAGGGTCTGAAGGACCGTGCCGCGCGTCTGCAGAAGAGCGCGATCGTGCTCGACACCCACGAGGATGTGCCGGAGCGCCTCGAGAGGGAGTGGGTGGACATCGGGGTCCGCAATCGCACCGGGCAGGTGGACATCCCACGTTTGCAGGAGGGAGGCGTGACGGCCGCCTTCTTCGCCGCGTATGTCCCAGCCGCTTTTGCGGAGGCGGGCGGATCGACCCGCAAGGCGCTCGAGTTGATCGACCTGGTTCACCGACTGGCGGACGAAAAGGAAGGCCTCGTCTTCGCCGATTCGGTCGAGGGCGTTCGCGCCGCCAAGAGAAACGGCAAGATCGCTGCCTTGATCGGCATCGAGGGAGGCCACGCGATCGAGAATTCGCTGGGTGCCCTCTCGGCGTTCTACCGGCTGGGCGTGCGGTACATGACGCTGACCCACACGAACACGAACGCCTGGGCGGACTCCTCGGGCTCCATGTTCCGGTACGACTTCGATCCGAAGAAATACGCCGTGCACGGCGGGTTGACCGACTTCGGGCGGGACGTCGTGCGGGAGATGAACCGGCTCGGAATGCTCGTGGACGTCTCGCACGTCTCGGACGACACGATTCGGGATGTGCTGGAGGTCTCGAAGGCGCCCGTCTTCGCCTCGCACTCCTCCTGCCGCGCCCTCGCCGGTGTGCCCCGCAACTTGACGGACGACCAGATCCGCGGGATCGCCGCCAAGGGGGGTGTGGTCATGGTCAATTTCCATTCGGTGTTCCTGGGCCAGAGGGTCGTGGACGCGTACTGGAGGGAGCGCGCCGCCCTCGCCCCCGGGATCGCCGAGCTCGAACAGGCTTTTCGCGATGATCCGAAGGCGCGGGAGAGCGCGATCGACGGGCTCATGGCCTCGATCCGGACGCCGCGCGCCGCCTCTTCGGCGGTGGCCGACCACATCGAGCGGATCCTGCTCGTGGGCGGAGCGAAGGCGGCCGGGCTTGGCACCGACTACGATGGAGACATCGATCCGCCCACAGGCCTCGAGGATGTCTCGCGGCTCACGCTCGTGACCGAGGAGCTCTTGAGACGCGGCCACTCGGAGCAGGTCGTGCGGGGAGTGCTCGGGGAGAATTTTCTCGCCTTTTGGGA
>JBOGJN010000452.1:0-1554 GCA_050745445.1 Thermoanaerobaculia bacterium | reverse complement strand
GAGATGGCCTCGCAGACCCTCGGCGTCTGACAGAAAGGGCTCCCCGCAAAGAGTCGGAAGGCGAAGCGATACAATCGCCCGCGGCTAATCCGCTGACGCTTTCCGCGGGTACAAGGCGCGGCCCATACGATCCGCCTCCGCCCCTCGTGCGCCAAGGCCTCGGGCTTCGGCGGACTTCGGATCTTCGGGGACGGCTATGACGATCGCGGCGGGAACTCGCCTTGGGCCTTATGAGGTGCTCGAGCCTCTCGGCGCCGGTGGAATGGGCGAGGTGTACAAGGCGCGCGACACCAGGCTCGAGCGCACAGTCGCCATCAAGGTCCTGCCGCAGCACCTCTCGGAGAACGAGGAGATCCGTCAGCGCTTCGAGCGGGAGGCGCGGACGATCTCGAGTCTCTCGCACCCGCACATCTGCGCCCTCCACGACGTGGGGCATCAGGACGGAACCGACTACCTCGTCATGGAGTATCTGGAAGGGGAGACGCTGACGGATCGCGTCTCGCGCAGCCCCCTCCCGACCGAGCAAGTCCTGCGTTTCGGGATCGAGATCGCCGATGCCCTGGACAAGGCGCACCGGCAGGGGGTCGTGCACCGGGATTTGAAGCCCGGCAACATCATGCTGACCAAGTCAGGCGTTAAGCTCGTGGACTTCGGCCTGGCGAAGCTGGTCGCTAGCGTGCCCGTGGCGTCCTCTCTTTCGGTGCTGCCGACGCAGGCCGGGATGAACCTCACGCAGGAAGGGACGATCCTCGGCACGTTCCAGTACATGGCGCCTGAGCAACTGGAGGGGAAGGAAGCCGACTCCCGGACCGACATCTTCGCCTTCGGCGCCGTTCTCCACGAGATGGCCACGGCGCAGAAAGCCTTTTCGGGAAAGAGCCAGGCGTCCCTGATCGCGGCGATCCTGGATTCGCAGCCTCCTCCGATCTCGACGATTCAGCCGATGACGCCTCCCGCCTTGGACCGCGTCGTCAAGACCTGCCTCGCCAAGGACCCGGACGACCGCTGGCAGACGGCGCACGACGTGATGCTGCAGCTGAAGTGGATCGCCGAGGGGGGCTCGCAGGCGGGGATTCCCGCCCCCGTCGCCGCCCGGCGGCAGAGCCGCGAGCGGCTCGCCTGGGCGGTGGCCGCAGCTCTCGCGGTCTCGACGATCGCCCTGGCTGTAGCCTACCTGCGGCGCCCGCAAACCGGCTCGCGTCCGGTTCGGTCTTCCATCCTGCCTCCGGAAAAGTCCAGCTTTCGATTCGTGGGAGAGGGCGCCGGACCGGTTGCCGTCTCTCCGCACGGCTCGACGCTTGCCTTCGGCGCCACGGATTCCTCCGGCAAAATGCTCCTCTGGGTCCGACCACTCGACATGCCGAGCGCGCGCTCGCTCCCCGGAACGGAAGGAGCGACCTATCCCTTCTGGTCTCCCGACGGCCGGTTCCTGGGGTTTTTCGCAGACGGAAAACTGAAGAAAGTCGAGGTCTCCGGGGGGCCCGTGCTGGCGCTCTGCGACGCAGCGGACGGGCGCGGCGGGAGCTGGAACCGGGACGGGCTGATTCTGTTCGA
>JBOGJN010000451.1:0-1865 GCA_050745445.1 Thermoanaerobaculia bacterium | reverse complement strand
GACTGCGGGAGGAACCGCTACAAGGGCCGGCCCTGCGTCGGCGAAGGAGAGAGCGATGGCGAAGAGAAAGCCCGTCCGGAGGGCTAGGAAATCTACTCGGAAGACTCGGAAGCGGGAGACCGACCGAGTGAAGCGGTTGGCCGATGCCGCCGTGAAGAAGCAGAGCAGTAAAACCACAGGCGAGGGGTTTTTGCCCCCGTCGCGGTCCGAGTCCGTGTTGTACCGGATTCGGGCCGCAGCACTCATGAATAAAGCTGAGGAGCCTGGCCCGGGCGACCTCGGCGAAACGGCGCCACGACGACGGACCGGTTGGCACCGGCGAAGTCGCGGAGGGTCGGGCCCGGGAACGCCAACCCGGGAAGCCTGGGCCACGCTCTTCTAAAATCCGCCAGCGAAGACCCCGCCACAAGCCTTCCGAAGCGGCCGGGTTGGGGGCAATCGCCCCCGCCCGGAGCCCGCCACTCAGCGTAAACCACACAATCGACAGACGAAGCAGGAGCGAGGGGATCTCCCCCCGAGATCGGGGGTCTATCCCGCCGATCTTGGCCGGCAAACGGCCGCATCTCGTTGATTCCACAAGATCGCAGATCCGGAACGGATCTCGCATTAGATGAGGGCATGAGGCAAACGACGGCAAGCGAGGTCGGGCGCGGTGCTCGGCCGGGAGCGAGCCGGGAGGGTTCTTCGATGACTTCCTTCAGCGACACTTTCTGCTTCTCCGCGGTCTTCGAGGTCGCCAGCTGGACTCCCAGCCAGGGCGAGATCGTCGAGAACTTCGGCCAGATCGGCCGAGTCGTCGGCGAGCATCGCTCGGTCCAGGGCGAGTTCATCGGCATCGTCATCCAGGAGATCGGCGCCAGCACTCGCTGGATCGCAAACCCTGCGCGGTGCCGGCCGGTTCGGTAAACCTTGGGCCCGGGGGCTTCGGCCTTCCGGGCCTTCTCGACGGGAGGAAGGCAATGAGAGCGTGGACGGAGGAGGAGTATCGATGGCAGCGGGCGACCTTTGAGCAGTGGCGCGAGGAGCGCGAGGCCGAGACGACGGAGGAGGGACGATGAAGACCAAGGCGATCGACTTCGACACGAGCGACTACGCGAGCAATCACGGGCGCGAGCCGAGGGGCCGCGGAGGCTGGGCCTTCTCGCTCGTCAATCCGCGGCGCGGCGACTACCTCGACCACGTCATCTGGACGCCGTCGATGACCTACGGCGACGCCAAGGCGTGGGTCAAGGCCCACGTTCGGGAGCGCGGCATCGAGCTGGACTGCGACACCCTTTGGGTGTGCTCTTGAGCTACCGCAAGATTCGCCCGGGCGAGCCGTTCTTCGAGATGATCGCGGCCAACAAGGCCGCGGGCAAGTGGGTCTGCGACGCCTACACGCACAACAGCCCCAAGGGCTGCAAGAACCCGGATTGCTTCAAGTTCGTCAAGGAGCGTGCCAAGCGGCTCGGACTCACGAGGGCACAGCGGTCGGCGCTCGAGTGCCGGGACCTCGAGGGAACGCTGCTCGAGGCGCTCTGGGACGGGCGAGGCTTACTGTACATCCCGGACGCGCACGCGGCCGAAGGGCTCGCGGAGGAGCTGACCGACGAGTCCAACGCGGAGGACGCCCAGGCAGAGCTGCCCGGCGAAGACCCGGAGCGGCGCCGATGCGCGCGGAACGCGGCCCTGGCGCTCGCGAACCTGTCCATCAAGGTCGCGCGGCTCGCGCGGTCCCTCGACGAGGTTGCGAAGGATATTCCCCCCGCGATCGAGGGTTGACCCCCGCGGTTCTAGTAGACGATCGACCGCAAACGGTTGATTCTACATAGACCTAAAAGCGGAACGATTCTCGCATATAGGAGGGGCGGAGGACGAGATGGAAA
>JBOGJN010000450.1:0-5481 GCA_050745445.1 Thermoanaerobaculia bacterium | reverse complement strand
CCCTGCGCAACGCGCGCCGGTACGAGGCCGAGAAGAAGGTCGAAGAGCTCGACGCGCTGCTCGCCGTCAGCCGCGAGATCACGTCGACCCTCGACCTCGACCGTGTCATGAAGGCCGTCGTCAACGGAGCATCCGCGCTCGTCGCCTACGACCGTTGCGCGATCGCGATTCAGGATCGCGGGCGACTGCGCCTGGGGGCCGTCTCGGGCCGGTCGGAGTTCGACCGAAAGGACCCGAGCATCGTCCGGACCGACGAGCTCCTGCAATGGGTCTTCCTCTCCGGGAGCGACGTCAACGTGACGCAGCGCGAAGACGGCAGCCTCGCGGCCGACCGCCCGGAAACGGAAGAGAAGTTCCGCGTCTTCTTCGAGCAGACGGGCCTCAAAGCCTTCTATGGAGCTCTCCTGAAGGACGAGGAGGGGAAGCTCGGGGTCATCGGCTTCGAGTGCCAGGAGCCGCTCGTGTTCGACGCGGAAACGCGCGACCTCCTCGCGATCCTCGTCAACCAGGCCACGGTCGCCGTCCGCAACGCACAGCTCTATCGGCAAGTCCCGCTCGTCGGGTTCTTGAAGCCGCTACTGGAGAAGCGGCGCCGGCTCTTTGAGATCCCGAAGCAGCGCCGCAGGGCCTGGGGTGTCGGCGCAGCCATCGCCGTGATCATCCTCTTTTTCGTTCCGTGGAGGCTGCGGATCGGCGGGCCCGCGCGCATCCTGCCGGCGCGAAGGGCCGCGGTGACCGCCGGCGTCGAAGGCATCGTCTCCACCGTGCTCCGGCGCGAGGGGGACACGGTCCGAAGCGGAGACATCATCGCGACGCTCCGAGACGAGGCCTACGTCGCAACTCTCGCGGGCGCTCGCGCCGCATACCAGATCGCGGAGAGCGAGATCGCGCGGTATCTCGAGGCCGGAAACTCCGCGGCCATGTTCGAGGCTCAATCGCGCCTCGAGGAGCTCAAGGCCAGGATCTCGATGGAGGAGGAGCGCTTCGCCCGAACTCGGCTTGTCGCTCCCGCTGCCGGTGTCATCATCACACCTCGGCTCGAGGAGCGTATCGGCCAGAACCTCGTACGCGGCGCCGAGTTCTGCATCGTCGCGGACTTGGGGGTCACCTCGGTGGAAGTGGCCGTGCCGGAGGAGGATTCCGCTCTCCTCTCGAAGGGGCAGCCGGCGGAAACGAAGCTCTATCCCTACCCGACGCGGACGTTTTCGGGAACCGTCACCCGGGTCGGTGCGCGAATCCGTGAAGAGGGCAAGGACCGCTTCGTGATTGCCGAAATCGAGATCGCGAACCCGGAAGGTCTTCTGAAGACCGGCATGCTCGGGCGGGGGAAGATCCGCGTCGGGCAGCGGAAGATCGTGACCCTCCTGTTGCGTCAACCGGCCCGCTGGCTCTACGGGAAACTCTGGCCCCTTCTGCCGTGAGCGCGCCTCGACGCACCACATCGCTCGTTCCGCTCGCCGCTGCAGCCAGGGGGGCCGAGGCTCTGGCGGCAAAGCGCGGGGCCGCCGCGGACCAGCCCGGCCTCCGCGCGGATCTCGTGATCCGGCGCCAGCTCCAGATGGGCGAGGTCCGTTGGTGGGTCAAGAATCCCGAGACGCTCAAGTACTACCTGTTCGAGGATCACGAGTGGCGCTTGATCACCTTTTTCGACGGAAGCCGCTCTCGAGGAGAGATCGTCGCGGACTACAACACCTCGCATCCCTGGGACCCGATTGACCTCCCGCTGGTGCTCGGGTACGAGGAGATGCTTCGGAAGATCGGGGCGATCGGCGAGTCAGCCGCGGAACGCAATCTGACCTTACTCGCAAACGCCAGGACGGCCAGACAGAGAGCTGCGGAAGAACGGGCTGAGGGTTTTAATGTCTTTTTCTTGCTCTTTCATGTTCTCGACCCCGAACGGTTCCTCAAACGGACTGTCAAGTACGTCCGCTGGGTGTGGTCGCCCCCCGTCGTCGCGGTCTGGGCCGTGGCGGTCGTCTGGACCGTCGGGGTTTTCGCCCTCCACTTCCAGGACCTCTGGGCCGGAACGTACGAGCTCTACGCCTTTCTCCGCAAGCCGCTGCTCGACGTCGTCCATTTCTTCTTCATTCTCTCTTTCCTGGGGTTCTTCCACGAGTTCGGGCATGCCTATGCAGTGAAGATCTACGGCGGCGACGTCCACGACATCGGGATCGCATTGCTCTACTTCACACCGGCCTTCTACTGCGATACCACGGACGCGCTGCTCTTCGAGAACAAGTGGCATCGCCTCTGGGTCAACACGGCCGGCATCTATGTGGAGGGGTTCGTCTGCGCGGGGGCCACGGCTCTCTGGGTGGCGTCGTATCCCGACACCCTCCTCCACGAGCTGGCCTACAAGACGATGCTCTTCACCGGGATCTCGACGATCTTCTTCAACATCAACCCTCTGGTGAAGATCGACGGCTACCATGCCTTGACGGCCCTGCTCGAGATGCCGGATCTGCGGGAGGAGGCGTTTCGCTACATCGGCGCGCTCTTCCAGAAGCACATCCTCCGGCTCAACGTGGAGGTGCCCCCCGTGTCCCGGCGCCGGCGGCGCATCTTCTGGGCGTACGGCCTGCCCGCGCTTGCCTACCTCGGCGTCATCATGACGTTCATCAGCCGGGTCTTCCACAACCTCTACAACAAGCTTTTCGCCGATTTCGCGATCGCCTTCCTGATCGTCACCCTCTACTACGTCTTCCGCAAGCGCGTGCGCCTCGTGATCCGCACGGCGCGGCTCTTCTACCTGGACAAGAAGGAGGTCGTTATGTCTGACCGAGCGCGATGGCCCCTGGCGGCCGCAGCCGGCGTTCTTGCTCTCATTCTGTTCGTCCCGTGGACGCGGAGAACGATTTCAGTGGAAGCCGTGTTGCGACCCTGGCAGTCCGCGCGCATCGAGGCCCCGGAGGACTCCCGGGTGTCCGCCGTGCTGACCCGCGAAAGCGAAGCGGTCCGCGAGGGGGCGCGCCTGTTCCAACTCGTGAGCGAGGCATCCGCAGCCGACACAGCCTCCGCCTCCGCGCAGCACGAGCGCCTCGTGAAAGCCGCGAACGCGGCGCGGCAGGAGGGCGCCGCGACGACAGTCTTCGAAACCGAGGCCCGTGACGTCGCGGCCAGCGCTTCCGTCCGGGGCCAGGAAGTCCGGCGGAAGCAGCTCCTGCTGGCGAGCCCGATCGCAGGCCGCGTCCTGACACCCTGGGTGGAGGACCTGGAGCAAAGGTTCGTGACAAGAGGGACCGTTCTGGCCGAGATCGGGGACTGCACCCGCATGGTGGCGGACCTCCCCGTCTCCGAGCGCCTTCTCGACGACCTCCAGGTAGGGGCCCCGGTCCGGGCGCTCGTCGGTCAGCGGCCGCTCGGCCCGATGACAGGGAGAGTCGCGAGCATTTCCCCCGCGACCCTCGACCAGCCCCGCACGGCGGCCGAGGCCGCGGACCCTCCCGCACCGACTCTGCTCCCGGACCGCTTCGTGGCCCGGGCGGTGTTCGACAACACGGACGGGCAGCTGCGCCCCGGTGCGCACGTCCGGGCGAAGGTCTACGGAAGGCGCGCCTCCTATGCGGCCCGAGCCTGGCGAGTGCTCCGGCGCTGGGTTCAGACAATAGTCTGGTAAAAAAAAGCGCCCCGATTGGGGCGCTTTCTCGGTGTGGCGCAGCGCCTTACAGTTCGTCGTCGCCAGCCCGCATTGAGCGAGCCGATTCCGCGCCGATCTCCCGAGCCGAGCGGGCCGACCGCGCCGAGCGAGCCGACTCCGCGCCGATCTCCCGGGCCGAGCGGGCCGACCGCGCCGAGCGAGCCGATTCCGCGCCGATCTCCCGAGCCGAGCGGGCGGACACAGCCTTGGCCGATGTCAGGCTGCTGACCCTGATCTCGGTCATGTTCTTGCCCGTGGCCGACTTGATCTTGGCCCTCTGTGCATCCGTGAGCTTGATCCTGACTTCCTTCGCCATGATGACCCTCCTTTTGGGAAGGAGACATCGCAAGATCGGGGCCAGGGCTGGAGCAGGCGATTTTCATTCCTTAAGTTGTTCTACTGAAGACGCTTATAACCGGGAGGCATCCGAGTACAGGGACCGCTCCTGGCAGAATGAGGTTGCAATTATTCATCGCTAGTTGATTTATTCAGCCCTCGGCCGCGTCTCCGGACCACCTCGGAGGAGCCCGCCACTCCTGAACCCCCACCGAAAAAGGAGCTGCTTTCGACGCCTGGCTTTCCGACAAGCGTTCATCGAGATGTAATCCACAACTCGCACCAGCCAGGCTTGAGGGTTGTTTGCAAGATCGATCTTTTTCAGGGCGAGTGCGAAGGCGTCCTGAACGATGTCTCTCGCATCCTCACGTGACAGCCTGAACCTCCAGATGACCCGACTCACGAGTGGGGAGTAGAGGTGGCGATAGAGGTCCTCGAGGGCCTGACAAGAGGGCTTTTGGGGGGCACCAGACTGTTCACCCACGGCTCCATGAATGAATAGACCGTCCTTCCGATCAGGACTGTGGTATTTCCCGAATTCCGAAAGTGTCACGCTGGAACACCGGTCCCGGGCTAGAAGAGCGGTGAAGACTCCCCATGGCGGCTTACCTCAACATCCCGGCCGACCCCGAATTGCTGGCTGGCGGCTTTCGCCGAGCGTTCCAGCTCGCCTACTTCATCCACGCGAAAAGAAGCGTTTCGGTCGAAATCGCTACCGCGGCTCTGGCGAAGGTCGAGGTCGCGGCGACGGCGCAGGTCAAACGGCTCTACTACCGACCCCTCGGGCTGCTTGCGAAGGGGCTCAAACCGAGCCTGGTCCGGACGAAGATCTCGCTCGAAGACCTTCCCCTGCTGCAGAGACTCGTTTACATCGAGTCGGAGCCCTACGAACGGCAAACCGAGGACGGCCCTGGCCCCCACCAGCCGGGCGAGGAAGACCTGACAATCCGGTTCATCAAGCACCTGACTCAGATCACCGTCCGGCGGAATTCCTTCCACGTCGCCCTGGGCGTGAGCCGGCTGCTCCACAACTACAGCACGGCCGAGACTCTCCTCATTCATGACACCCTCCTGGCGGACCCCAATCGCGTCAAGGGAGAGGACTACTGCCGCGCACGCAAGGCACTCCTGCTGCAAGAGCTGGAGAAGCGCTTTGGCGAGCGAATCACGACCACCCGAGGCCTTCGCGGAGAGGAACGATTTGACGCCGCGCCCGCCACGCCGGAATCCGCGGCGCTCGTGGCTCAGAGCCTGGATCAATTCACGCCATGGAACACACCGTGCGTGACACCAGCGAGACCCCACGACCGTGAAGACGACGAGAACAGAATCGAGGTCAACCGAATGCATGCGATCCTTCATCCCGACTGCTATCGGCGTATCACCGGAGGCCTCCGTCTAGATCCTCCGGAGAAGCGCCTCGAGATCCCGCGTCTTGCCGGGGCGAGCCAATCCAACGGGAACGGTTCCGGAGGTGACCGAAACAGCCCTCCGGAGATATCCGACGA
>JBOGJN010000449.1:0-1346 GCA_050745445.1 Thermoanaerobaculia bacterium | reverse complement strand
CCTTCACGCTGACGTTCGGCCAGGTGACCAACATCGGCCCTTGCCGAATCCTTTGAGGTCCGGGGGAACGCCGCAACAGACGACGGATGCGGCTGCCTGACTTCAAGCTCGAGCGCTACTTCGCTCGCTGGGAGTTTCGGGCGGATTTTCTTCTTTGCGCCTCCGACATCGAGGGTTGGCGCCTGGATGAGCTCCTCTCGCTCGCCGACGAGGAATGCCGCGCCCTCTGGGCGAATCTGCGTCTGGGCTACACCGAGTCGCCGGGGCACCCGCAGCTGCGCCAGGAGATCGCCGGTCTCTACGAAACGGTTTCGGCGGACAACGTCCTCTGCTTTGCGGGAGCCGAGGAGGCGATTTTCATCCTGGCCAACGTTCTTCTGGGTCCGGGCACCCATGCCGTCGTGACCTGGCCCGCTTACCAGTCGCTCTATGAGGTTGCGCGGGCAACCGGCGCCGAGGTCACGTTGCTGCCGCTCGATCCCGTCGGCTGGAGGCTCGACCCCGAGGCCTTGCGGCGCGCGGTGCGGCCGAGCACACGCCTGATCGTCATCAATTTCCCGCACAACCCGACCGGAGCGCTCGCCGACCGCAAGACTTTCTTTGCCTGCCTCGAGATCGCACGCGAAACGGGTTGCGCACTGCTCTCCGACGAGGTCTACCGCTTCCTGGAGTTCGATCCGGTGCAGCGGCTACCGGCCGCCGTTGATGTTTCGGCCAGCGGGATCAGTCTGGGTGTGATGTCGAAGGCCTTCGGTCTGGCCGGCCTTCGGATCGGTTGGATCGCGACGCGGGACTCCGATCTGCTGCGCCGCGCCGCGGCCTTCAAGGACTACACGACGATCTGCAACAGCGCCCCGAGCGAGATCCTCGCCCTGATCGCCTTGCGGGCGCGGGAGACGGTTCTCGCGCGCAACCGAGAACTGGTCGCGGAGAACCTCGCGCATCTGGACCGCTTCTTCGCCGGGCACGAAGATCTCGTCTCCTGGGTGCGCCCTCGCGCGGGCAGCGTGGCTTTCCCGAGGCTTTCCCCGGGCCTCCCGGCAGAGGAGTTTTGCCGCGATCTCCTGGAGAAGGAAGGCGTCCTGCTGCTGCCCGGCTCGGCCTTCGAGTATCCGGGCGAGCATTTCCGAATCGGTTTCGGAAGAAAGAACCTGCCCGACGCCCTCTCGAGGCTCGAGCACTTCATCGAGGCTCGAGCGAGGCGTGTAGGTTCCTAGCGGCCGTCACCGGCGCAGACGGGTGGACGCTGCCGCGGGCAGATACGAGTCTTCGCGCTCATCGCATGACCACGAGGAAGAGGCCGGCCAGACAGAGAACGACGCCCAGGACGTTGGCCCAGGAAAGCC
>JBOGJN010000448.1:0-1005 GCA_050745445.1 Thermoanaerobaculia bacterium | reverse complement strand
GAGCGGGCCGACCGAGCCGACTGCTCTTCGATCGCGCGGGCCGAACGGGCCGAGACCGCCTTCGCCGAGGTGAGACTGGTCACCCGGATTTCGGTCATGTTCTTGCCCGTGACCGACTTGATCTTCGCCCTCTGGGCATCCGTCAACTTGATCCTGACTTCCTTTGCCATGATGACCCTCCTTTTGGATAGGACGTATCGCAAGATCGGGGCCACGATGCGGTCTCTGGCCGGAGCTCGCTAACCATTTGATTCCATTGATTCGCCGCGGCGAGAGCCACACAAGCTCCCTTGGCCAGGCGAGCTCTTTTTCAACCCTCGGTTGATTCTTTCAACCCTCAGATGCCGTACTTGCGGCAGAGATACTTCATCTGATTCGAGTCCAGGCCGAGGCGGCGGGCAGCTTCGGCTTTGACGCCGGCCGAGGAGGCGATGGCGTCGCAGAGGAGCCTCTTCTCGAAGCCCTCGACAGCCTTGCCGAAGGGGAGTCCCTTGCCGGGCGCGCCACCGGGCTCGGGCGAGGGCCGGCGCAGGGCTCTGGGCAGGTCCTCCTCGCCGATCTCCTCGCCTTCCGAGAAGAGGACCAGCATCTCCACGGCATGCTCGAGCTCCCGGACGTTGCCGCGCCAGGGGTGCGATTCGAGGCGCTCGACGACCTCCGCGCAAAGGCGCCGGACCGGCCGGCCGTGACGGGCGGAAAAGCGCGCCCGGAAGTGCTCGGCCAGAAGCGCGATGTCCCCCTTGCGCTCCCGCAGAGGAGGGACCGTCAGAACGACCGTGTTGATCCGGTAGAAGAGGTCCTCGCGGAACGCGCCGGAGGCCACCCGGGCCTCGAGGTCGTCGTTGGTG
This sequence comes from Thermoanaerobaculia bacterium, assembly GCA_050745445.1. Classification (GTDB taxonomy): domain Bacteria; phylum Acidobacteriota; class Thermoanaerobaculia; order UBA5066; family Gp7-AA6; genus JBOGJN01. Next base: position 157 of record JBOGJN010000448.1, on the reverse strand, counting down.
GCGCAGAGCAGGCGGAAATCCACGGGAATCGGCCGCCGGCCTCCGACCCGATCGATCTCCCGCTGCTCGAGGGCGCGCAGCAGCTTCGACTGGATCGCGGGCGTGAGCGTTCCGATCTCGTCGAGAAAGAGCGTGCCGCCGTGGGCCAGCTCGAAAC
>JBOGJN010000447.1:0-1881 GCA_050745445.1 Thermoanaerobaculia bacterium | reverse complement strand
CCGCCAGACCGTGGTGCGCAGCGTGCTCGTGAACGAAGTGGAGCTGAAGTAGAGCTCGAATCAGCTCGGACGTGGAGATCGGGCGGCCCCGGCTCGCAGCCTGGCGACGAGCGCGATCGAGCGGTCTGATCCGGCATGGCGTAGCTGACTTCTGAGAGGCCGCCATCCGGCGGAGTGACGCTGATCCTGGCTCCCCCGCCTCCGGAAAGAAGCCGGGACGCGGCGAGGATCCAGACGCCCGCGAGGACGTTGACGAGGCGGACCGCCCTTCTAGGGCCTGCTTCGTCCCTGCTTCATCTTGTCGGTGACCCGGGCAGCGGTCTCGCTCGGAGGCGGAATCGTTCCCGTCTGTTGGAAGCGCGCCAGGTTCTCGAGGTTTCGGCGTCGGAAAAGCTTCGTCTTGGGGATCTTCGCCTCAAGCTCGGAGGTGCCCAGCAGGGACACTGTCCGAAGCAGGTACCACACTTGCTCCGTGTCCGAGTTATCCCAGGCGGGGTTTGGCTTCGAGCCGCTCAGGATCCCCTCGACCTCGCCGCCGATCTCTCGAGCCCCGAGCATCCCCAGGGACACGGCCGCAGCCTGGCGGACCGCCTGGTCCTTCTCGCTCCTGAACAGCGAGAGCAATCTCTCTTTGACGGGCTCGCTCTCTTGCCCTGTGAGCCCTAGCCAGAAGACGAGCTTGCGGCGGGCTATGGGGTCTTTCTCGCCGTCCAGGCGCCCGAGCTGGGCTTGGAGCCGGCCTGGATCGGCCTTCCAGCCGTGGTGCTCGCGCAGCGTCGCGACGGACGACTCCCAGGCCGCCAGCGTGTAGACGCGGCTGGCGCACGCCTGCATCAGCTCGAGCCCCGAGGCGGTGAAGCTCGGCGGGTTGGTCTCATAGTACGTGAGCCTGAAGGCCCTCCTGTGGAGTTCGCCGCCGTCCGCCGTCCGCAGCACGGCCTCCACGAGGCCGTAGCCCACACAGTTCATGGGTGTCGCGGGGCCCGGCTTGTTTGGCCCGGTCGTCCCCTTGACCTGGTGGAAGTCGATGCGGAAGTCCTGGATGACGAGCTCAAGCGTCAAGCCCTCTTCCCGGCTCATGCCCATGACGTCGAGGCTCTCTTTCGCCGCGGCCTGGAACACCTTGGACACGGCGTCGCGATCGCCGCTCGCGTAACCGAAATAGTTCGGAGTCAAGAGCCCGCCACCTCCGACCTCCATCTCGGAAAGGCCTTTGCCGAAGATCGGAGAGGCAAGAATGAAGCCCGTGCCGTGGTACTCCGAGTCTCGCCGCCGATCCTGAACCGTGACCTTCAGCGATGTGCCGGTCGTGGGAGCCACGAGGCCAAACGCGGCCGTCGTGGGCGGGAGCGGCGCAACGATCAGCGGACTAGAGCAGGAGACGACGGAGAGAATCCCGACAGACAGAGCGACACGAGACGACACGCGGAGCATCTTGATGACCTTTTTAGAGTACCACCGCCACGACGCCCGCATCCATTTCTCAGCAGCCTGCTACGAGTGCCGCTTCCAGAACTCGCGGATGAAGGCGTCCTTGTCGTGGCCGGAGAGCTGGAGGAAGCGGGAGACTTCCTCTTCGGTCAGCAGGGGCCGGGCGAGATCGAGAAACTCCTTGTACTCCGGCTCGAGCGTGGCGATTCGGTCGCGGATCTCCTCGGCAGAGAGCTTGCGGAGACGCTCGACCTGCGGAGTCGCTGCCCGGGTCGGCGCCGGAACGGGCGTCGGCCTGGGAGTTGGAACAGCGGTCGGAACGGGAGTCGGCCGACCGGCCGTCGGCGCGCGGACGGGCACCGGCGGACGAGTGGCCGGCGGCGCGGGCGCTGGAGTCGGTTGGCGGGAGGCCGACGGCGTCGCAGCGGGAGTCGGCTGGCGCAGGGCCGG
>JBOGJN010000446.1:0-2674 GCA_050745445.1 Thermoanaerobaculia bacterium | reverse complement strand
GTCGGCTTCGATTGTGGCGCCTTCCGTTCTCCTGCGCGAGCTCGAGTTCTCGAAAGACCCGGGCTCGCGCCAGAAACCGCCGCTCCTGCCGGCCCCGCTCGCCTCGATCAAGCCCGCGACGCGTTGAAAGGAGCGATTCCAATGAAAGCTCGATTCCCGCTCGGTGTGATCGCGACGGTACTCATCGCGGTCGTCGCCTCTGCTGCGACAAACCTCAATTCCTCCAGGAGCAATATCTACCGGCTGACTTATCCCACCGATCTCGTCAGTCGGGAGCAAGCCAAAGCGCTTCTGGCGGAGCTGGACAAGATGGGTCCGGCAGATGAAGCGAAGCTGAAGCAGTGGTTGCCGGCGAACTTCAAGAGGTTTGGCATTGCGGGCAACCGCGTCAAGAAGACGGTCGTGCTGCCTCGCGATAAAGAAATGAAGGAGATCGCGGTTATCATCCTGACAAATCCCGAGGATGAACCGGCCGCGATCGCGGTGACTGTGAAATCCAGCAAATCGAACACTTCGGACTGAGACGCGGCGTGCAGAACGCCGCGCAATGACTGACCCCGTTACCGCTCGTCAAACAGCGAGAAACGCTTTGGATCTATTGAAATTGAACGAGCTCGAGATCACTGGCAAGACCGCCGAGGGTTGTCACGAGGCCATCATCACGACGAGCCAGGCGAGGAAGCACACGGTCTGCCTGTCGGGCCAGGTGGCCGATTCGGCCTATGGTCCGTTTGATGGTCTTGATTATCTCCTGTGGGGCAAACCCTTCGGATTCGAGGGGGTTCCTTTGTTGCCAGCCCGGAAGATCACCGTGACCGAAATCCATCCGGCAAAACCCCTGGAACGTAGGCCGGTGAAGCAAAACTGAGCGGCGGCATCACGAAGGGTTTGCTCGAACCAGTCCCGGCTAGGTTTTGAGGTTCTTGCGCGCCTTTTCCAGCTCCTGCTGCTCGCTCTCCGACAGGCGCGGGATTTCGCCGGTCTCCTTGAACTGCACGAGCTCGGTCAGAAGCCGTCTCATGTTGATCTCGCTCTTGGGAATGCGGGAGCGCAGGTCCCCGACTCCCAGGCGGTGCAACGAACACAGGAGGTACCAGTCCTCCTCCATGTCCGTATTGTCCCAGTCGCCGACTTTTCTTTTACCCGCCAGGATTGCCTCCATCTCCTCGCGCGCGTCCTGGACCCCCAGCATCCCGAGCGATTCGGCCGCGGCTTGCCGGACGTTCTGGGTCTTGCTCGTTCGGAAGATGGCGAAGAGCTTCTCCTTGACCGCCGGGTCGTTTTCCCCGACGAGGCCGAGCCAGAAGATCGTCGTCCGTAGCGCGTCGTCGTCTTTCGTCGTGTCGAGGGTCCCGAGCAGCCGCCGCACCCGCGCCGGATCCGCCTCGACGGGGAAGCTCGACGCGAGCGTCGCCGCCGTGGCCTCCCACGCCGCCTGCCGGTAGATCCGGGTCACGGCTTTCCTGGCGACCTCCTTCATGCTCACCACCGGCACCGTGCCTTCGAAGTACGTGACGTTGAAGCTCTTCTTCGTCTCGGAGCCGTCCGGCAACCTGACGACCGTCTGGATCTTTCCGTAGCCGATGCAGTTCATCGGCGAAAAGCCGCTCGTGCGGTACATCGTGACGCGGAAGTCTTCGATCGTCAGCTCCAGGGTCGCTCCGCCTCCCGATTTCATCCCCAGGGCCCGGACGGTGTCGTTCGCCGCCGACCGCATCAGGTCCAGCAGCTCGTTGTCCTTCTCGGTGACGTAGCCCAGGTAGATCGGCCCGAGAAGCCCGCCGCCCAGAATCTGGCCGGGCCCCCTCTGGTCCTTCACCGTGACCGTGACCGCTCTTTCGCTCTCCGGGTAGAGCGCGCCCACGTTGGCCGCCGAGTGATCCAGCGGCGCGACGATCAATCGGGGCCCGAGGCTGCAACCGGAGAGCATTGCCGCAACGCAAACCACCGTGAGGCAGAGCACCAACCGTTTCATGACCACCCTCCTTTGAAGACGCTGAGTTGCCCTGCGGCGGCGGCGCGACACACCGCCATCAACGCTGGAAGAATCCGCGCCCGGGAGCCGAAAGCCCAAGCGAGCAGCATGTCGTGTCCTGACCGGAGAAGCCGGCTCCCCTTCTACCACCAGCCGAAATGCCGGTCAAGAAAGCGGGGTTCGCGAAGAGAACTTTAATGCGGTCCTTGATTTTGGCGAAGCGTCCAAGAGCGGAGGCTGGCTGGCCGTTTTTCAGCGCGAGCGGCGCGTCGAGCAGCACCACCAGCGTCCGAACGGCCTGCCTGTCGCCGGTCTGGAGCAGCAAATTACAAAGACGCAGGGCCTTCAGATCCTCGGGCCGGTAGCTCACTCGCCCACCCGTCCGATGTTGCTGGCGACGTCCCGACGCCTCGTCGAGGATGCGGCGTCCGGACAGGCTGACCGGGCATCGGTCCGGCGCCTCGAGCGGCTCCCGTCTTGCTAGAATCCACCCCGTACACTATGACTCCTGACCCCATGACCGCTCTTTGCGAGCGGCGCCAAGCCCGAACCCGAACTGATGTTTCAGTCCGTCTTTCTCACGGACTCATCCTGCGGAGCGCGAGCGCGCCAATCGCGGCGAGAAGCAGCCCAAGCGCGATCAGGCCCCGCAGATCGAGCGTCGGGACAACCTGCCCGCCCGCGACGACGGCCAGGCCG
>JBOGJN010000445.1:0-4584 GCA_050745445.1 Thermoanaerobaculia bacterium | reverse complement strand
CTAATCTTCCGAGAGTTTGTTCCTCAGCAAAGGAACTCAAGGAGGAAGGTCGATGACCCTCGAGGAGAGGATACAGGGACTTCGTCTTCGGGCGCTGAACCGGGCAGTGGAGCTTGGCAACGCGAGTCAGGTGTGTCGGGAGCTTGGGATTTCCCGATCGCTGTTCTACCGATGGAAGAAGAGGTTTTCTCAATATGGGCCCGAGGGGTTGCATCCGCGCCGGCGGGGGTGCCGGCGCGGGCGGCCGCCGAATATGGAGGCCCACGAGGAGCAGGCCGTGCTGGGCATGGCTCTGTCTTGGCCGACGTGGGGACCGCGGCGGCTGTCGGCGCAGCTTTCTCGAAGCTCTGTAGCCGTGGCCCCCAGCACGGTCCATCGTCTGCTTCGACGTGTGGGCCTTGGAACGCGGCATGAGCGGCTGGCCGTCCTCGAGCACCACAGCGCACGATCCGCGGGCCTTCTCACCGACCGCACTCGCCGCAGGCTTTGGCAGGCGCGCTACGGCCGCACCCGCCACGTCCAAGCCAAGGCCCCCGGTGATCTGGTCTGTCTGGACTGCTTCTACATCGGCAAGCTCAAGGGCGTGGGCAAGCTCTGGCAGGTTACGGCCTGCGATGCCGCCTGCTCCTTTGCATTCGCCCAGGTCATCCCCTCGGTGGAGGCGATCCACTGCGCTCGCTTCCTTAAGCGCGTCCTCCTGCCCGCCTACCGAAAGGCCGGCTGGAAGCTCAAACGTGTCCTCACCGACCACGGCAGCGAGTTCAAGGGCCTCTTCGATGCCGTTTGCTCCGAGCTCGGCATCCACCACACCCGTACAAAGCCCCGCCACTGCTGGACCAACGGCTTCGTCGAGAGACTCCAGGGAACCATCCTGCACGAGCACTGGAGAGTCGCCTTCCGCCGCCGCTACTTCACCTCCGCGGCAGCCGTGGATCGCTCCCTCCAGAGCTTCCTGGGCTTCTACAACCACCAGCGACCTCATCAGGGATACAGACTCAAAGGACGTACTCCAGCCGACATCTTCCTCGGTGCGATACAGTGAAAACCCAATCTCTCGGACCAGAAAAGTGTCAACACCCTTCCGAAGCCGGACAGACTAGTTGACCGAGACGACGATGCCGTTCTCGAAGGTCACGGTCTTGCCGGCGCTCCTGTAGAGCCACTTCTCCCGCGGCCGGCCCGTGTCGGTCGTGTCCGTCGTCACTTCATCGGGCGAGCCCAGAAGTGATTTGACCTGCTCCGGCGTCATGTTCTCGGTGACGCCGGCGCCCGGGGCCGTGGACTCTGCCTCACGTGCGACCTCGGAGGTCTGCGTGTCGCGGCTCTTAGCCTTCTCGGCTGCCGCGCGTGCCCGATCGATCGGGGCCCTGCTCGAATCGTCTTCAGCCTTCGAACCGACGATCCCCGAAGACTTCAAGATCCAGAGACCGACGCCAGCGACGATGAGAAGCAAAAGGAGTCTGGAAGCTCGCATGGTGGTCCTCTCCTTTCTTTCCGTTATGGAATCGCCCTAAGGCGCGACGAACTCTCCCTCGTGCGCGCCCGGCACCGCCTCCACCCGGAGCTTCGTCTTGGTCTTGAAGCTGTCTCCGTAGGAGAGCGTCACGGTGTACTCGCCGGGCACAACAAATCGCGGTTGTCTGCCTTCCCCCCCGCCGCCTGCGCGTTCCAACTGCTCCGAGGGCTCAGGCTCCAGGTCCCACACCGCGCGGTTGATTCCGGCGTGGGGCGAGGATTCAAGCTCGCGCAGCTTCTTGCCCCTGGCGTCTTCGATCGTGATCTTGACGTCCTTGCCGGAGTCGCTCTTCAAGTAGTAGTTGATGTACGCGCCAAAGGGCGGGTTCTTGGCCTTGAAGACCCGAGCGCCCCAGAGACCGCCGATGTCATTGAAGTAGAACTCGGTTGCAGGCCGTGGATCGAGAAGGACCGCCTCGCTCTCGAGCTTCTCCGCCGTCAACTGCTCCAGGGGCGAGATGTCGTCCATGACATAGATGCTTCGCCCGTGTGTGGCGATGATCAGATCGTGCTCCCGCGGGTGGATCTGGATGTCGTCCACCGCGACGGTCGGCAGTCCCTCCTTCATCTGCATCCAGTGGGCGCCGCGGTCGGTCGAGACAAAGAGGCCAAACTCCGTCCCGGCGAAGAGCAGGTTCGGGTTGACGGGATCCTCCCGGAGCGCCTTGACGGGTCCTCCCTCGGGAAGGCCGGCCGCAATCGAGGTCCATGTCTTTCCGAAGTCTTCCGTCGCGAAGATCTGGGGATGAAAGATGTCGCTGCGGTGGCCGTCGATCGAAACATAGGCTCGGCCGGCCTCAAAATGCGACGCCTCGAGACGCGAGACCCAGAGGTTGGGAGGTAGCCCGGCGACGTTGGCGGCGACGTTGGTCCAGGTCTTGCCGCCGTCCCGGGTCACCTGGATGTTTCCGTCGTCGGTCCCGGCCCACAGAACGTTCTTGTCCTTCGGGGACTCCGAGATCGCAACGATCGTGCAGTAGTTCTCGGCGTTGGAACCTGCCGTCGCCATCTTGGCCGGGTCACGCGTCGTCAGATCCGGCGAGATCGCCTCCCATTTGTCTCCGCGTTCGGTCAGCCGGAAGAGGACGTTGCCCCCGAGATAGATGTTCTTCGAATCGAAGTGGGAGATCACGAAAGGCGTGTTCCAGTTGAAGCGATAGGCAGGCGTGCCCTCCTTGGCCACGGGCTGGATCGCCTTGCGCTTTCCCGAGGCGAGGTTGAGCCGGGAGATGTGCCCCCCCTGCGATTCGGCGTAGATGATCTGCGCGTCCGTCGGGTCGATGGCCGACCAGAAGCCGTCGCCGCCGTTGACGTCGATCCAGTCTGCGTTGGTGATCCCCGAGGCCTTCTTCTTGTCCTCGCCAAAGCCCTGGTTCTGGCGATGCGTCGCGGATGGCCCGCACCAGGTGCCGTTGTCCTGCAGGCCGCCGCAGATCGTGTAGGGCTGATCCATCCCGTAGCTGACGTTGTAGAACTCGCCGATCGCGACAGTGTTCTGAAAGTCCCAGCTCTTGGCCCGGTCGTAGGAGAAGTAGATTCCGCCGTCGGTGCCAAGCAAGACGTGGTTGGAGTTTGACGGGTCGATCCACATCGCATGGCAGTCGACGTGGATGTCCTTGGCGCCGGTGTTCCAGAAGGTCTTGCCGCCGTCGTCCGAGACCGCGACGCCAAAGCCTAGGACATAGATGCGCGAGTCGTCGGTCGGGTCGATCCGGACCTTGCTGAAGTAGAAGCCGCGCGGGGCGATGTCGGCCACTCGTTTCCAGTGTGCCCCGCCATCCTCGGTTCGGAAGACTCCACCCGCGCGGCTGCGGACGTCGGAGAGCGAGCCGGAGCCTCCCAGATCCGACTCGATGACGGCAAAGAGCACCTTCGGGTTCTTGCGGTAGATGTCGAGGCCGATCCGGCTTGCCTCGGCGGGCAGCCCCTCGGTCAGCTTCTTCCAGGTCTTCCCGCCGTCGCTGGATTTGAAGATGCCGCCGGTGGAGCCCCCGGCCGCAAAGCTATAGGGGCTCCTCTGTCGGGCCCAGAGAGCGGCGTAAACGGTCGAAGGGTTCGATGGGTCCACGACGACATCGATCGCACCGGTCTTCTCGTCCGCCTGGAGCACCGGGGTCCAGGTTTTTCCGCCGTCGGCGGTCTTGAAGACGCCGCGATCTTTGTTTGTGCCCCAGAGGTGCCCGAGCGCGGCCACGTAGACGACGTCGTCGCTCTTCGGATCGATCGCGATTCGGGCAATGTCGTGCGTATCGGCAAGACCCATGTTTTTCCAGGTCTCCCCGCCGTCGGTCGATTTGTAGATCCCGTTTCCCCAGGAGGAGCTGTTGCGGCTGTTCGACTCTCCGGTGCCCACCCAGACGGTCTTGGGGTTGCCCTGCGAGACCGCCACGGCGCCGACCGAGGCGACCGCCTGTTTGTCGAAGACGGCTTGCCACGTGGTGCCGTTGTTCGTGGTCTTGAAAACGCCTCCGGTGCCCAGCCCCACATAGATCGTGTAGGGATCCTTCTCGACGACGGCAAAGTCGGAGACGCGGCCTCCCATGTTCGCGGGTCCGATCGAGCGCCAGCGCAGCGCCTTCAAGTCCTGCTCGCGCAGTTGCCGCGGAGGTTCCTCGGCAGGCGTGGAGACAGAAACCGCGGAAAGAAGCGCGAACGATGCGGACAGGAAAAGCCGAGTCGCGGACTTCATCGTCTTTCTCCTCGTTTCTGCAGCCGGCATTAAACCGCACGCAAGGCCGGGGTCAAGGGCCGCTGGTGTTGCGGCTGCCTCTTCGTTGTAGCCTTGGGCCGTGAAGAGCGCCGGACCGGCGGCCCGCCGCATCGCACTTTCAGTCGGCGTCGCCGTTTCGATGCTTGCTCTTGCGGGGCACGCGCCCTCGCCGCGGCCCGGGCCGGCGGGAGACGGCGTCACGCTTCTTCCCAGCGGTTGGCGGATTGCTCCGGCCGGCCGGCACGTCACCCTGGGAAACTTGCCGCTGGCCCTGGTCGAGTCTCCCGACGGACGCCAGCTCATCGTCAGCAACAACGGCTATTCCAGGCCGACGTTGGCGATCGTGGATCTTGAAAGAC
>JBOGJN010000444.1:0-1033 GCA_050745445.1 Thermoanaerobaculia bacterium | reverse complement strand
GAGTACGACTTCGCGGTGGCGTACTCCGGGTGGAACGAGGAGGAGACGGTGCAGTGGCTGGAGAAGGCCTATTCGGGCCGCGTCGGGCTGCTGGTGTATGCGCGGGTGGACTCCGTGTGGGACGACCTCCGCTCGGACCTGCGGTTCCAGGACCTCGTTCGCCGGATCGGCGTACCGCCGTAGCGGTCGGGCGGCGATCTCAGCGCCAGTCCTCGACTTTCAAACCGGAAACGCGCGAGAACTCCCGCACGTTGTGGGTGACGACCGTGAGGCGCCGAGACCTCGCCGTCGCGGCGATCAGCAGGTCCCGCTCTCCGATCGGCTGGCCGGCTTTCTCGAGCTGAAGGCGGATCTCCGCGTACTCTCCGGCCGCCTCGCTGGCGAAGGGCAGGATCTCGAGCGGCTTGAGAAAGGAATTCACGCTCGAGCGCGTCCGCTGCGGCCGGCTGCTCTTCGCGGCCCCAAACCACAGCTCCGCAACCGTGATTGCGCTGACGCCGAAGTCATCGGGACTGTGCTCCTGGAGACGGCGCAGCATCTGCGGCTCGCGCTTGATGGCGTAAATGCAGGTGTTCGTGTCGAGAAGGTAGATCAACTCGCGTCGAAATCGACCCGCGATTCCCCGGGCAGCAGCGGATCCGGGACTCGGAAATCCTTCGGGACCCTGCCCCAGCTCTTCCAGTAGCCCTTGGGCCATTGCCGACGTTTCTTCGGCTCGAGAATCACCTTCTCTCCGGAGCGCCGGATGTTGACCTCCTCTCCCTTGAAGCGGAACTCCTTCGGGAGCCGCACAGCCTGGCTGCGGCCGTTGCGGAAGATCTTCGCGGTCGCCATGGTAGATACCAGTCTATACCAGTCGCGAGCGGCCAGGGGTTTCCGCGGTATCCTCAGACGGCCAATCAAGTATTGTCTCGAGACGCTTTTCTTGGCCTATCAGGGCCGCACCGGGCTTCTGGTGTACGCCCGAGTGACCGCTGTCCCTGGCTTCCGGCGGCGCTGTGACCCCCAAACGGCAGGAGGAGCCGAAGGCTCC
>JBOGJN010000443.1:0-1055 GCA_050745445.1 Thermoanaerobaculia bacterium | reverse complement strand
TCCCTCGAACGGCGGCCAACCGTAGCACGCGGGTTTTCGGGGGTCAACCGGAGGCCGCCGAAGGCGTTAGACTCGCCGCCGGCAGGGAAAAACATGACTGTCGTCCGTGTCGAAGACCTTCCCGGCGGCGGGCAGAACCGAGAACGCGAGTCCTGTCGCGCCCTGGAAGAGGGGCACGTCCTTCTGTTCCGTGACACTCCCTTCGAGCTGTCGGAGGAGGACCGCGCGTTTTTGCTCGAGCGGCGTCAGGCCGAGGCCGGCTACCACAAGAACATCGCCTATCGGCCGCAGAGCGACCGTGTCACCGGCGTGGCGCGCGGGCGCGGGGAGGACGAGATGAAGCTGCGCCGCGTGCTGCGAGCCTACTCGGAGCGCGTCGTGAGGTTTGCCGCCGGGATGTTCCCGACGTACGCGGCGCGCTGGCGCGTGGACTACGCGAGCTTTCGCCCGCAGGAGGAGGCCGGCCGGAAGCTTTCCGCGCACGCCCGCAACGACCTGCTCCACGTGGACTCCTTTCCCACGCGGCCAACGGGAGGCGATCGGATCTTCCGCGTGTTCACGAACGTGAATCCCGCACAACCGCGCGTCTGGCGCACCGGGGAGGACTTCGAGGAGCTCGCGGAGCGCTTCGCGGTCTCCTCGGGTTTGCTGGCGCGGGTTTCCCGGCCCGCCTTCGGACGCAGGGTCCTTCGAGCCGCTCGCTCGGCGGGTCTGCCCGTCCGTGTGCGGCCTGCCTACGACGAGTTCATGCACCGTTTTCACAACTTTCTGAAGGAGAACAGTCAATATCAGGAAACGGCCAGAGCCGAGCGGGTCTCCTTCCCTCCCGGCTCGACCTGGATGGTTTTCACGGATATGGTCACGCACTCTGTTCTCTCGGGACAGTTCGCGCTCGAGCAAACTTTTCTCATCTCCCGCGATTCCCTCGCTCTTCCCGCCAAGGCACCGATTTCCATCCTCGAGAGGATCTCCGGCCGGGCGATGGCGTAGCGCCGTGCGCCTGCACCGGAGCCCGCCTCTCGTCGCAGTTCTCGCGGCTCTCCTCGGGTCTTCTG
>JBOGJN010000442.1:0-4493 GCA_050745445.1 Thermoanaerobaculia bacterium | reverse complement strand
CAGAAGACCCGAGGAGAGCCGCGAGAACTGCGACGAGAGGCGGGCTCCGGTGCAGGCGCACGGCGCTACGCCATCGCCCGGCCGGAGATCCTCTCGAGGATGGAAATCGGTGCCTTGGCGGGAAGAGTGAGGGAATCGCGGGAGATGAGAAAAGTTTGCTCGAGCGCGAACTGTCCCGAGAGAACAGGTGCGTGACCATATCCGTGAAGCGCCCCGCGAGCTCCTCGAAGTCTTCCCCGGTGCGCCAGACGCGCGGCTGTGCGGGGTTGACGTTCGTGAACACGCGGAAGATCCGATCGCCTCCCGTCGGCCGCGTGGGAAAGGAGTCCACGTGGAGCAGGTCGTTGCGGGCGTGCACGGAAAGCTTCCGGCCGGCCTCCTCCGGCGGGCGAAAGCTCGCGTAGTCCACGCGCCAGCGGAACATCCCGGCGGCAAACCTCACGACGCGCTGCGAGTAGGCTCGCAGCACGCGGCGCAGCTTCATCTCGTCCTCCCCGCGCCCGCGCGCCACACCGGTGACACGTTCGCTCTGCGGTCGATCAGAGATGTTCTTTGGTAGCCGGCTTCGGCCTGACGCCGCTCCAGCAAAAACGCGCGGTCCTCCTCCGACAGCTCGAAGGGAGTGTCACGGAAAAGAAGGACGTGTCCCTGTTCCAGAGTGCGACAGGACTCGCGTTCCCCGTTCTGCCCGCCGCGGGGAGGGTCTTCGACACGGACGATAGCCATGTTTTCCCCTGCCGGCGGCGAGTCTAACGCCTTCGGCGGCCTCCGGTTGACCCCCGAAAACCCGCGTGCTACGGTTGGCCGCCGTTCGAGGGACAGATGCCCGATCTCGGGAAAAAGTACGAGTGCTTCAACTGCCGCACCAAGTTTTACAGCCTAGGCAAGCCCGAGGCGATCTGCCCCAAGTGCGGCGCGAATCAGAAGGACGCCAGGTCGGAGGAGGCGCCGCCCCCCGCGCCGCGCCCGCCCCGCCGCTCTGCCATTCTGATGGAGCCGGCCCCCGAGGAGAGCGCGAACGAATTCGGCGAGGAGGGCCCGGCCCCCGAAGAGGAAGAGGGGGATCAAGACGAGGAATTCGAAGGGGACGAGGAGGTCACCGAAAGCGACCGAGAGGAAGAGGACTGAGGGGCGCTCACGCCGCCCCCGTACGGCCTACCTCGGCCTTGGCTCCAATCGGGGCGACCGCCGCGCCCACCTGGAGGCGGCTCTCTCCGAGATCGGCCGCATCGCGCGCCTCTCCCGTGTGTCGTCCTTTTACCGCTCCGACCCGGTGGGTTACAAGGATCAGCCGAAGTTCTGGAACGCCGCCGTGGCGATCCTCTGGCGCGACTCCCCCGAAGAGCTGCTCGAGGCCGTCAAGGGAGTGGAACATCGCGTGGGACGCACGCCCACGTTTCGCGATGGTCCCCGCGAAATCGACGTGGACATTCTGGATCTCGGGGGGGTGACGCGCCGGACTGCCGACCCGGTTCTGCCACACCCGCGGCTCGAGTCTCGACGATTCGTTCTGGCTCCGCTCGCGGAGATCGCGCCGGAATGGCGTCACCCGGTCAGCGGACGCACGGCAAAGGAGATGCTGGCAACGCTTCCGGCAGCGCCGCGAGTTCGAAGGATCCCCAATCGCAGACCCGGATGAGACACAACCGGGAGTCTCCAGGGCAGCCCCGACGTTAGAATCTCGTCCGGAGGTCTCCCATGACCGAACCCAAACCCGTGTCCCTGAAGGTCACGATCGACGAGACCACGGCAGAGGGTCATTACGCCAACTTCGCCAACATCCTGCACAGCCCGACCGAGTTCGTGCTCGACTTCGGACGGATCGTCCCCGGGCGCGCGGACGTCAAAGTCGTCTGCCGCGTGCTCACGACGCCGTTTCACGCGAAGCAGCTTGCCCGCGCCCTGCAACAAAACATCGAAATCTACGAACGCAACTACGGCGAGATCCGCGCGGAATTCCCGCCCGCCGCACCGGATCCGACGGACAAGACCAATTAGACGATATCGGAATTCGGAGTTCGGATTTCGGATTCCGGATCACACGCGCCCCGGTCATTCCGCATTCCGCAATCTCTTTAGCACTCCCCCACCCAGCACCACCTCGCCGTCGTAGAGGACACAGGACTGCCCGGGCGCCACCGCGCGAACCGGCAGATCAAAGAAAACCCTTGCGGTTGCGTCCTTGCCCGGATGGATCGTGGCAGGCACCTCGGGGGCGCGGTGACGCACACGGGCCCCGGCGTGGAACGGCTCCGGGGGCACGGATCCAGAGAGAAACCGCACGTCCGCGAGGTCTGCCTGCCGGGTCGCGAGCTCCTCCCCGGGTCCCACGACCACGCGGTTGCGTGCGGCATCGATCGAAAGCACATACAACCTCTCTCGGGCCGCCACGCCCATGCCCCGGCGCTGCCCGATCGTGAAACGGAAGTGGCCCGCGTGCTCTCCCAGTCTCCGGCCGCTGGAATCCTCCACCGTGCCGGGCAGGCTGGGAACGGCGAGCCCCAGCCCCTCGGCGTGGCGCGCCACGAAGTCTCCTGCCCGGGTCCCCTGCGGTACAAAGCAGATCTCCTGGCTCTCTTCCTTCTCAGCCGTCGGAAGGCGGGCTTGCCGGGCGAGAGCCCGCACCTGCCCCTTGGTGAGGTCGCCGACCGGAAACCGCGCGGCCGCCAGCTGCTCGGGCGTCAGGTCGTAAAGAAAGTAGGACTGATCCTTGGCCGGGTCCTTTCCCTTCTTTAAGACGACGCGACCCGTGTCGGGATCCTTTTCGGAGCGCGCATAGTGTCCCGTCGCCACGGCTTCGCAGCCCAGGACACGCGCCCGGTCCCAGAGGGTCGCGAACTTGACCTTGCTGTTGCAGGAGGAGCAGGGGATCGGCGTCTCGCCGGAGAGATACGAAGCGACGAAGGGCCGAACAACGTTCGCCCGGAACTCCTCCTCGAGATTGACGACGTAGTGAGGAATATCCAGAGCCCAGGCGGCGCGGCGGGCATCGGACAGGTCCTCCAGCGTGCAGCAACGCCCCGTGCGCCCAGGCTCTCCCGAGTGATCCCAGAGCTGCATCGAGAGGCCCACGACCTCGTGCCCCGCCTGCCTGAGCAGGAGAGCCGCGACGGAGGAATCCACGCCGCCCGACATGGCGACGGCGATACGCATGAGGGAGATTCTAGTCGTGAAACGACAAACGTAAAACGTCAAACGCAGCCCGAGACCAGCTCCGTTTTACGCTTTCACGCTTTACGTTTTACGCTTCCGGGGACGCGCGGCCTCAGGGCGCGCGCGTCACGATGAGCATCAGAGTCGATCCGCCGATAGAGAACTCGCCCTGGTTCTCGATCGGACACTCCTTGACCGGTTCCTCTCCCATGAAGGTTCCGTTGGTGGATCCGAGATCCACGAGTGTGACCTTTTCACCCGAGATCTCCAGAGCGGCGTGCTGCCGTGAGATCTCCGGGTCGTCCACGTTGATGTCGGCGTCGTGGCGACCGATGACCACGCGGGCTTTCTCGATGGGAAAGATCCTGCCCGACTCAGGGCCGGCGATCACGGCGAGCGAAAGCTTGGCGTGGGCCGGAAGCTTCAGCTCCGAGGGCTCGAGCCGTCGCACGACGGCACCCAGGTTCTGGCGGGTCGTTGGGTCGGGCGGCCCTTTCCCCTCTTTCGAGGGCCGGGAGATCGTCTCGTCCGGGGAGGCCGCTGAGGAGACGGCCGGCGCCTCCCCGGACAGGCGGGGGTTGGCGATCTCAAAGACGGCGAGACACTTCGTGCAACGCACCTTCTTGGAGGCTTTCCCCTCGAAGCGGTTCTCGTCGTACTTGTACCGCGCGTAGCACTGGTCGCACGTGATGATCACGGCCGTCTCTTCACGGGACGAGAGCGTCCGCGGCCGCAACAACGGCCGGTCGTTGCCGCGCCGCAGCCACGATCCGCGGCAGGACCTGGAGGACCGCTTCAATCTCCCTCTGGACGGTCCAGCGGGACAGTGAAAAGCGGACCACGCTCTTTGCGCGCGAGGGGGACAGCCCGAGCGACAGGATGGCCGGCGAGGGCGCGAGCGTGCCACTCGAGCAGGCGCTGCCCGCGGAGACCGCCATTCCCTCGAGATCGAGCCGCATCAGCAGCGCTTCGCCGGAAACGCCCTCGAAAAGAATGGCAGACGTGTTCGGGAGACGGGGGGCTCCGGATCCGACGACGCGGGTCCCCGCGATGCGGTCTAGAATCCACCGCTCGAGCAGGTCCCGGAGCCGCTCGATGCCGGCGGCCTCCACCGCGAGTCGCTGCCTCGCCAGACGGGCAGCGACGCCGAACCCCACGATTCCTGCGGTGTTCTCGGTCCCGGCCCGCAGCCTCTTCTCCTGTCCGCCGCCCGGCGTGTGCGGGCAAAGCTTGATTCCTCTGCGCACGAAGAGCGCTCCGACCCCCTTGGGCCCGTGCAACTTGTGAGCGGAGCAGGAGAGAAGATCCACCTCCCATTGCCGCACGTCGACCGGAAGACG
>JBOGJN010000441.1:0-4828 GCA_050745445.1 Thermoanaerobaculia bacterium | reverse complement strand
GGAGATTGCGTAGCTCGCGCGGTGTGAACCAGCGCGCTTCCGCGGCGTCGTCGCCTCCCTTCGCCCGCCCGCGCACGGGTTTCGCGGCATAAAGAACCGTGACGTTGTGCCCGCGGGGGTCGCGGTCTGGCCGCGAGTAGACGCCGAGCAGCCCGCCAACTGCAACGTCGAGACCCGTTTCTTCTCTTGCCTCCCGCGCGCAGCAGGCCTCGGTGGTTTCTTTCCACTCGCAGAAACCCCCAGGCAGGCACCAACGGCCTTGAAAGGGAGGCCGCCCGCGCCGCACGAGCAGGAGACGGCCCTTCCGGTCCCGGATCCACGCGTCCACGGTCAAGCGCGGGAGTCTCTTGTTTCGGTAAGGGTCGGTCATCGATCTCTGTGGCGCCGCGGCTTCGCCTCGTCGCTCGCGTCTAGCGTCCTCCCTCGTACTTTTCGAAGAACTCCCGGATCTCCTCGGCGGGGCGCTGCGTGACGAGCTCCTCCGGGGTCTCGCTGTACCAGTCGCGCGGCAGGTACCGGGCGTACGGTTTCTCCAGAAAGCGGTTACAGAGAAGCGCGATGACGCCCCGATCCGTTTCGCTCCGAATCAGCCGGCCCGCAGCCTGCACGACACGGGTCATGCCGGGCTGAAGGTACGCGTACTCGAAGCCCGCTTCCTCGCGTTCGTCGAAGTAGCGGCGCAAGAGCTCCCGTTCGAAGGAAACCTGCGGCAGCGCCGGCGAGACTACGAAAACGCCCGAGAGCAGCTCGCCCGGGTAGTCCACTCCCTCGGCGTACATCCCTCCGGAGACGGCCAGAAGGAGAATCCCCTCCGACGGCAGGGCGGCCAGGGCATCCAGGATCGCCTGCCGCTCGAAGTCGGAAAGGTCGGGTCGCTGAACCAGCAGGCGCGCGCGGGTCGGCGGCAGGACCGCCGCCACGTCGGTCAGGAACCGGTACGAAGGAAACAGAACGAGATCGTTGCCGGCGTGCGCGTCCGACATCTCCGCGATCAGCGTCGCGATGCGTTTGTAGTTTTTCTCGCGCGCGGCGTAGGTCGTACGCACCTGCGGAAGGATCAGGACCTTGCGGTTCTCCGGAGGAAAAGGCGGCGGAAGCGAGATCGCCGAGGTTCGGTGGGTCTCCAGACCGAGCACGCGCTGGATGGCCTCGGGCGGAGAAAGCGTGGCCGAGAGCAGAATCGTCGCGGAGGCCGCGCGGAAGATGGGGGACAGGACCCGCGCCGGATCAAGGCAGACCAGAGCCAGGCGCACGCCGGTCGCGCGCCGCTCGACGACGCAGGTGAAGTCGGGCCCGTGGAGGTTCAGGACGGCCGCGAAGCGTTGAAGCGCCCAGTGGGCGTCCAGAACCGGGTCGTCCGGCAGCGCAAGCCTTGAGTCGCGTTTCCAGGCGAGATAACGCAGGAGCTTTGGCTCCCAGGCGTCGCGCAGAGCGAAGAAGGCCTCGGCCGGCGGATCCCTCTCGGCGATGGCCTCTCCCTCGGGCAGCTCTTCGGCCGCGCGCGTGAGCAAACCGAGCAGCTCTTCCACGGAGGCGGCCAGATCCGCAAAAAGATCTCCGGGCTGAAGGGCCAGACGGTTGGCGAGCGCCCTCCAGTCCTCCTCGAGCAGCTCCGGCGAGTAGATCCTGCGGGCGCGGTCGGGCAGGTTGTGCGCTTCATCCACGATGAGGATCGCGTCGCCGAGCTCTTGGCCGGTCAGGTGCCGCATCGCGACGGCGGGCTCGAAGACATAGTTGTAATCGCCCACGATCGCATCGGCCCTTTGCGCGAGCTCCAGTTGCACCTCGAAGGGGCAGACCTCCTCGCGCCGGGCCTCTTCGAAGACGGTATCCGGATCATGGTGGGAGTAGCTCTCGCGCAGCCGTGTGAGGATGTTCGAGCGCGCCATCTTTTCGGGGTAGTTCTTCGCGAAGCGGCAGAATTCCTCGTGGCAGAGGATTCGGTCGTTGGCGCACATCTTCTCCTTGGCCCGGACTTGCAGCGTCGAGAAGGCGCGCTCGTTCATGGCCGTCAGCGCCGAGACGGCCATTGCCTGCTGGAGCGTCTTCGAGGTCAAGAAAACGACCTGCCGGCCAGAGGTCAGACCTTCCACCAGAGCCGGGTGGAGGGCGGCGGCCGTCTTTCCCGAGCCGGTCGGTGCCTCCGCGAGCAGGTTCTCGCCGCCGCGCACGGCGTTTCGGACCGCGTCGATCAGTTTCTCCTGGATGGGACGTGGGGCCGTGTGCGGGAAGGGCAGCCGCGCGGCGGCTTTGGCCTTTCTTTTTCGCGCCGCCGCCTGCGCCCGGCAGATCCGGAGCAGAGTGGAGAGCCGGCGGTCGATGTCGCGGTCGCTCTCTTCTGGCTCGTAGGGGACTGCGATCGAGACCTCCTCGGCCGTTTCGATGTCCACGTACACCAGGGCCGCCGAGACCCGGGGATGCCCGAGACGCCGCCAGAGGGAGCAGTAGGCGAGAAGCTGGCGTTTGTCCCGCTCGAAGGCATAACCGGAGGGTCGGACTCCCTCGACAGAGAGGTCGGTGGACTTGAACTCCTCGATGAGCCAGTGGCCGTCTGATCGTTCGATGCATCCGTCGAGCCTCCCGGTCAGAACCGCCGTCCACTCTTCGACGGGGATGCGCGCCTGGAGATGCACCTCCGTCCGGTAAGCGGGATGGGTCTGGCAGCGTGCGGCGAGCACGCGCACGTGGAGCTGTGTGCCGACGCCAAGCCTTCTCCAGCCGTCGCCCCTGTCGAAACCCACCCTGCGGAAGCCCTCTTCCTCGGCCAGCTCCCGGACGCTGACCTCGAAGACTCTTGAGGCTTCGTCAAAGCGCATATCTCGATTATAATTTTGAAGTGCCACGTTTCTCTTTGATTTCGCTCAGGTTAGGGTTGGCTCTCTTGGCGTTGCTCCTGCCGGCCTCGCTTTGGGCAAATCCGCTGGTTCTGCGCGCCTCGCTCGAGCATCTCTCGCGCTACGCGCCGGCGGCCTCCAGGGGCGTCTCGATCGAGATCACCGATCTCGAAACGGGCGAGCCAGTCTTTCAGCGGAATCCGCAATCGCCGCAGACGATCGCCTCGATCACGAAGCTCTTCTCCACGGCCGCCGCCCTGCACTACCTCGGGCCGGATTACAAGTTCAGGACCACCTTCTGGCGGCGGGGGGACATCCAGCAGGGGATGCTTCTCGGATCGCTGTTGGTCGTTGGCAGAGGCGACCCGAACATCTCGGGACGCTTCTACAACGACGACATCAACGCCATCTTCGACCAGTGGGCGGCGGGTCTCCGAAAGGCCGGCGTGACCCGGGTGGCCGGCGACTTGATCCTGAACGACACCTTCTTCGACTCGGTCCTGCGCCACCCGGATTGGCCCAGGTCGGGAGAGACGAAGTGGTACCAGGCGCCCATCTCCGCCCTCTCCTACAACGACAACGTCGTGCTCGTGGCCATCCGGCCGGGCCCGCGCGCGGGGCGCCCCGCTGCGGTCGCGCTCGAGCCCCCGACTGAGCTCCTGCAGGCGGTCTCGCACGCCCGGACGGTCAACCGGCGGGGCCGTGTGCGCGTCGCTGTGAACCGGCAGGCCGGCTCAAACGCCGTGACGGTGTTCGGGACGGTGCCGCTTCGCGGCGTCTGGTGGTCCACGCCGATCGCCATCGACAACCCTCCGGCCTTCTTCGGCGATGTGCTGAAGAGCCGGTTGCAGAACGCCGGCATCGAGATCACGGGAGGCGTCGTCGAGGAGGACGTTGTGTCCGACGACGCGTGGGTCCTCGTAGCGCAGACGGAGTCGGACCTTGTCCCCACGCTGGCGGTAACGAACAAGAAGAGCCAGGGCTTTTACGCCGAACAGGTCTTCAAGACGCTGGCCGCCGAGAAGACGGGCAAGGGGAGCTGGGAGGCAGCCGTCTCGGTCGAGAAACAGTTCCTGGCGGAGCTGGGGCTCGACCCCGCTCGTTTTGACCTGCACGACGGCTCGGGCCTGTCGCCCGAGAACCGGGTCTCGGCGGCGGATATCGTGGCCTTCCTGCGGGCCATGAATGCCCATCCAAATGGCCCCGTCTGGAAGTCCACGCTTGCGGTGTCCGGGGACCCCGAGGGGACGTTGCGCCACCGGTTGAGCGACCGGCTCGTGGCGGGGAAAGTCGTGGCGAAGACGGGAAGCATAAGCGGCGTCTCGACGCTGGCCGGGTACGTAACGGCTGCCTCGGGAAGGACTTACGCCTTCGCCATCCTGCTGAACGGCCGCCGGGTCTACGACACCTCCGGCCACGCCTTTCAGGACCGCCTGCTGCGGGCCCTGGTCAGGAACGGGTAGGCCTTATCCTCCCTCTCCCCATGGGAGAGGGTTGGGTGAGGGGCGAACTACCGCCGACGGGGCCCGGGGTACAGGTCCGGTGAGGGGGAAACCCTAGCCCTGGGCCCCCCCGAAAAAAGACTTGACGCCCTGGCGTCCGTTTTGTGATCGAATATCGCTGTTTCGCTTTTGTCTCGGTGGGATAGCCCGAAAACTTCAGGTAGGGCTCGAAACGCTCCGACGTTTCGGCGAGAAGCCCGTCGGGAAGGCGGCTCGCTTTGGTTTCTTTAGCTCGGGCATGGTGCCCGGGCCGCGGCGAAAGGATGGCGCCTTGAGTGGGATTGTAGGGCCTATCGGCAGTTGAGGTCTCGTCTGCCCTAGGGGACGATATTCAACTACTACATTCTTAAGGCTTTAGCGGCTTCGTCGAGTTGCCGTGAAGGGGTTTGACTCGGGCTGCGAGCCATAGTACCCTGCCTCCAACTCCCATAGAAAGGAACCTCACTATGGAGATCTCAGACGAGGCCGCCCCTCCTGTCCACGAAGAAGATC
>JBOGJN010000440.1:0-1010 GCA_050745445.1 Thermoanaerobaculia bacterium | reverse complement strand
GTCGATGAGCGCGGGATGGAACGGATATGCCGCGCGGACGCGATTGCGGAGCGCCAGCCCGTCCTCTTCCGCTTGCTGAACCTCTGCATGCGCCCGGCGTAGCTGCGTGACGACCTCCTGATAGGTCGTCGCCGCTGGCGTGGCCTGCGCCTCGTCCGGGATCTTGGCCAGCAGGCGCCGTTGGATGACCGAGAGGACTTCATTCCCCTCCACCGGCTCGCGCCGCTGGTCCTTGCGGGCCGCGAGATGATCCACGGTCTGAAGGAGGTTGACGTACTCCAGCGATTCCCGCTTGCTCGACTGGAGCGAGAACACGAGGGCCGTGTTCGGAGTGTTCGCGACCGCTGCGGTCAGCCGCTGCAGGAAGGTCATCGTCTCATCGCGGAGCGTCGTCTGGTGGACCTTCACGCCGCCGGCGCTGATGAGGTAATTCAGCACCTCGTCGAGGAGGATCAGGTTGGGCTCGTTGCCGAGAAGGGTGATGATCTCGTCGCCGCCGGGCGCGACACGACTCTCGTCCTGCACTCTGAAGTGCTCGTAGCCCTTTTTCCCCCCGAGCGACCACGCGATCCATCCCCAGATGGTGCGAGCCCGGAAGTCCTCGCCGGGGATTGCCTTGCCATTCGAGGCGTCGAAGAACTGGCCATCGAAGACCGCCGTGCGTGCCTTGGAGGGCTTTGGCAGTCCGTGTCCTTCCGGGATGACGTCGAGTGCCTTGCGGCTGCGTGCGGCGTGTAAAAGGGCAGCCAGCGTGTGCGACTTGCCTCCTCCGAAGGGGGTGACGAGTTTGAGCACCCGATTGCCGGCACCCCCGGAAAGCCGCGACAGGACGTCCTGGAGAAGTGACCGCAGGCCAGTGGTCAGATACGACGCACGGAAGAAGTGCTCGGGGTCGCGGTACACCGCCGGAACGTTCGGGTTCCCGTCCGCAAGCGGCCCGAGGTCGAGGGCGAAGATGTCCTCCGAGAAGTTCTCCGAGAGGACGTCCGGGTGCAGCGAGACCACCTCGA
>JBOGJN010000439.1:0-1705 GCA_050745445.1 Thermoanaerobaculia bacterium | reverse complement strand
ACGAGAAATACGTCGGCAGCGCGGTGGAGACAATCGAGGGGATCCGCGCCATCAAGGCGGCCTTTCCCGAGTCGAAGACGATCCTCGGCATCTCCAACGTCTCCTTCGGCCTACCGGAGTCGGGGCGTGAAGTCTTGAACTCTGTCTTTCTCTACCACTGCGTCAAGGCGGGATTGGATCTGGCGATCGTCAGCACGGAAAAGATCATGCGGTATCCCTCGATCCCGGACGAGGAGAAGACGCTGGCCGAAGACCTCCTGTACAACCTCGGGACAGACCCGGTAGCGGCTTTCGCGAACTACTTCAAGGCGAAGGGCGCCTCACCGAAGAGAGAGAAGCCACGGGCCGGGACTCCGCTCGAGAGGCTGCCGCGCTCCATCATCGAGGGATCGAAGGAAGGGCTGATCGAAGACCTGGAAGCCGTGCGCCAGAGCGGGAGGACGCCGCTCGACATCATCAACGGGCCGCTGATGGACGGGATGAGAGAGGTCGGGCGCCTCTTCAACGCCAACGAGCTGATCGTCGCCGAGGTGCTGCAGTCGGCCGAGGCCATGAAGGCGGCGGTCAGTCACCTCCAAAAGTTCATGGAGAGGGCGACCGATTCCTACAAAGGGAAAGTGATTCTCGCGACGGTCAAGGGGGATGTCCACGACATCGGAAAGAACCTGGTCGAGATCATCCTCTCGAACAACGGCTACGAGGTCGTGAACCTCGGCATCAAGGTGCCGCCGGAAAAGCTCGTCGAGGCATACCATGAGCACCGTCCCGATCTCATCGGCCTCTCCGGGCTGCTGGTGAAGAGCGCGCAGCAGATGGTCACCACCGCGCAGGACCTGACGGCGCGCGGCGTGACGGCTCCGATGCTTGTGGGCGGAGCCGCCCTCTCGCAGAAGTTCACAGATCAGAAGATCGCTCCCGCCTACGCCGGGCTCACCGTCTACGCGCAGGACGCCATGCGCGGGCTGGCGCTCGCGGACCGGATCCTTTCGGGAGAAGCGGCACAGGCGGCCCTGGCCGCGGAGGCCGAGAAGCGCCGCAAGGAGGCGACGGGGCCAACTCCGATCCAGGAGGCCAACCCGCTAGCCTCGCCCGCGGTGCGAAGCGAGACCGTTACGGTCGTCGAGCCGCTTCCGCCGCCCGACAGGGAGGAGCACGTACTAGCGGAACTGGACCTCGAAGAGGTCTGGGAGTACCTGAACCCCCACATGCTCTACGCCAAACACCTGGGCCTGCGCGGCAGTTACCGCAAGCTGAAAGAGGCGGGGGATCCGAAGCTCGCCGAGCTCGAGGAGGTCGTCGCGGGCGTCAAGCGCCAGGGCTGGATCCGCGCGCGGGCCGTGTACCGGTACTTCGAGGCGTATTCCGAAGGCAACGCGATTCACCTCGTTGCAGACGGAAGAGAGGCGGCGGTCTTGCGATTTCCGAGGCAGGTCGCGGGCGAGCGTCTGTGTCTTGCCGACTTCGTTTGCCCCCGCGCGGAGGACCGGCCGGCAGACAGCCTCGCGCTTCTCATCACGACGGCAGGAGAGGGCGTGCGCGGCAAGGCGGAAGAGCTAAAGGCAAAGGGCGAGTACCTGCTCTGCCACTCTCTGCAGGCCCTGGCGGTCGAGACGGCGGAGGCCACGGCCGAGTGGCTTCACCGCTTCCTGCGCGGCCGTTGGGGTTTCCCGGATGCGCCGGAGCTGACGATGACCGACCGCTTTCA
>JBOGJN010000438.1:0-2499 GCA_050745445.1 Thermoanaerobaculia bacterium | reverse complement strand
CCCTCTTCCTCCGAGAACGTGTCGCGCGGCGCCTCGCGGCGGGTGGCGGTTTCCGCCTTCTCGCTGCGCAAACGCCCGGAGACGCGGGCCTGCTCGCGGGAGGGGAAGTCCATCGGCTCCTCGCAGTTCGGACAGGGGAAACGGGCCTGCACCGGCGGAATCCGTTCCAGAAGGATGGACACGTGACCGGAACACTTCGGGCAGGTGAAGACGTAGTACTGTTCCGCGTCGTTCAAGGGTTACTCCCCGCCGGAATGACGAATTCTAGCATGGCGGGGTCGTGGCGCGATCCGGCGCTGCGCGCTTCACCGGCGCCGCGGCGGAGGCGGGCCCTGGAAAGCGTCCCGCAGGATGCGGATCTCCATCTGGTTGCCCTGCCCGAGAATCGCGACGACGTCGAAGCGGCACGGGACGCCGGGCTTCCGGCGGCGCTGCAGATAGATTTGCGCGGCGCGGAAGATCCGGCGCTGCTTCTCCCTGGTCACCGCCTCTTCCGGAACGCCGAACTGCGCGTCCCGGCGCCCCTTGACCTCGATGAAGCAGAGAACGCCTTCCTGCTCCGCCACGAAGTCGAGCTCCCCCACGCGAGTTCGGAAGTTGCGCTCAAGCACCCGGTAGCCGGCGGCCTTGAGTTTCTTCTCCGCCAGGCGCTCCCACTCCTGCCCGACTCCGCGCGAGCCCCGGTAGCGCGCCGGACGGCGGGAGAGCCACGCGACCAATCGCTCCAGCAGAACCCGCGGCGTCATCCTGTCGTTCTCGGCCTGAATCCGGAGTCGCGAGACGTTCTGAAATCTCGATCCCCGACCCTCAACTCTCGACTGTCTCTCTGCCCATAGCCCGGCGCGCCAGCTCCAGAACATCGAACGGCGCCGTCGCCACACCGATCTCTTCCTTCGCGTTGCCGATCATGACCATGCAGAAGGGGCAAGAGACGCCAACGGAGTCCGTTCCGGCGTCGGCGATCTCCCTCATGCGGGTCTGGTTGATGCGGGAGCCGAGTTTCTCCTCCATCCACATGCGGCCTCCTCCGGCGCCGCAGCACAACCCCTGCTCGCGCGAGCGCGGCAGCTCGCGCAACTGCAAGCCAGGGATCGACTGCAGGATCTGGCGCGGCGCGTCGTAGACGCCGTTGTAGCGGCCGAGATAGCACGGGTCGTGGAACGTGATCGTCTCTGCGATCGTGGCCTGCATCCGGATCCGCCCGGACGCAATCAGCTCCGCGACGAGCTGCGACCCGTGCACGACCTCGTAGTGGCCGCCGAAGTCGCCGTACTCGTTCTTCAGGCAGTTCATACAGTGGGGGCAATTGGTAACGATCTTCTGGACGCCGTAACCGTTCAAGGTTTCCACGTTTTGCCGCGCGAGCGTCTGAAAGAGATACTCGTTGCCCAGGCGCCGCGCCGAATCCCCTGTGCAGGTCTCCTCGGTGCCGAGGATCGCGAAAGAGACACCCGCGGCTTCCAGGATCTCGACGAGCGCCCGCGAGACCTTCTTGGCCCGGTCCTCGTAGGAGCCGGCGCATCCGACCCAGAAGAGGATCTCGATCTTCTTCTCCCGGGCCTGCGCCATCGTCACCACCGGCAGGTCCCTGGACCACTCGGCGCGGGAGGCCGCCGCCATCCCCCACGGGTTGCCGTTGGTCTCCATGCCGCGAAAGGCCGTCTGGATCTCCCTGGGAAACGACGCCTTCTCGAGGACCAGGTGCCGACGCATCTCGGCGATCTTGTCCACCGCCGGCACGATGAAGACGGGGCAGGCCGTCGTGCAGAAGCCACACATCGTGCAGGCCCAGATCGCGTCCTCGGAGATCCAGCCGCCGATGAGCTCCTTGCGCTCCGCCTTCGCCCCTGACGGGGCTTCGGCGGACAGAGATCCCGAAGCCGCCGCCAGGATCTGCGGCGTCGCTTCGTACACCGCATCGCGCAGCTGGCCGATGAAGACCTTTGGATCGAGTGGCTTTCCCGTCAGGGCCGTGGGGCAGACGACGCGGCATCGGCCGCACTCCGTGCAGGTGTAGCCGTCGAGCATCGACTTCCACGTAAGCTGCTCGACCCGAGCGACGCCGTAGTGCTCGGCCTTCTCCAGGTCCGGAGTCGAGAGCTTGCCCATCGGGTCGAGCTTCATGAAAAAGACGTTCGGGATCGAGGTCAGGATGTGGAAGTGCTTCGAGTACGGCAGGTAGTTGCCGAAGAAGAGGATGTCTACGAGATGAATCCACCAGCACCACTCGTAGAGGCCCTGGAGTCGAGCGGCGCCGAATCCCCGGAAGAAGCCTGCCACGAGGACCACCGCGGGAGCCCAGGGCGTCGCCAGGCGCGGGTCGAGCGCGACCCTCGCCCCTTCCGACACGAGATCGGCCGATATGAGAAGGCCGATCAGAAAGAGGATCAGCCAGGCATCGAGCGTCAGGTCGAGCCGTTTGGGGCGCGCGAAGGCGCGGCGGACCACGGCCATCCCCACGCCGATCAACACGAGCACTTCGAAAATGTCCTTGGCGAG
>JBOGJN010000437.1:0-17665 GCA_050745445.1 Thermoanaerobaculia bacterium | reverse complement strand
GATAACCCGGTGGTCCGTGCCCTCTACCAGGCTTTTCTCCGGACGATGATGCCGGCCGTGGGCTGGCTCTTCCACGGCGATCCGGAGACCTATCTCTACATCCCCGAGTCCTTGAAACGCTTTCCCGCACAGCGCGGCTTGGAAGGGCTCATGCGGCGGGTCGGCTTCTCGAGCGTACGCTACGAAGACCGGCTCCTCGGCGCGATGGGAATCAACATCGGGGAAGCCCCCGGGTCGGTAGACGGGAGACGGTAGAGGGTAGACGAAGATCCTGGGATCGCGCTTTCGTCTTCCGTCTTCCGTCTACCGTCTCCCGGCTCCGGCTGCTAGACTCCCCCGCCCTCATGGCGCACCAATACATCTTCACGATGGTCAAACTGCGCAAGGTCGTCCCTCCGCAGCGCGAGATCCTGCGGGGGATCTCGCTCTCGTTTCTCCCCGGCGCAAAGATCGGTGTCCTCGGCTTAAACGGCTCCGGCAAATCCACGGTGCTCCGGATCATGGCCGGTGTGGAGAAGGACTTTGCGGGCGAGGCCTTCCCCGCAGAAGGAGTCCGCACCGGCTTTCTTCCCCAGGATCCGAGGCTCGATCCCGGCAAGACCGTGCTCGGCAACGTCGAAGAGGCAGTCGCGAAAACGCGCGCGCTTCTGAGACGCTTCGAAGAGCTGAATGAGAAGCTGGCCCAACCGCTCTCGGAGGCCGAGAGCGAGAGGCTCATGGCGGAGTACCAGCGCATCCAGGATGCCATCGAAGCCGCGAACGCCTGGGAACTCGACCGACAGCTCGAGATCGCGATGGATGCGCTGCGGCTTCCGCCGGGAGACGCGGACGTCACGAAGATCTCGGGGGGCGAACGCCGGCGCGTCGCGCTCTGCAAGGTGCTGCTCGAGCGGCCGGACCTTCTGCTGCTCGATGAACCCACGAACCACCTCGACGCGGAATCGGTCGCCTGGCTGGAGCGGCATCTGGCCGAATACCCGGGCACGGTCGTGGCCGTCACGCACGACCGCTACTTCCTGGACAACGTGGCGGGCTGGATCCTGGAGCTTGACCGCGGGTACGGAATTCCCTGGCAGGGCAACTACTCGGGCTGGCTCGCCCAGAAAGAACAGCGCCTCGCGTTGGAAGAGAAGCAGGAGTCCGCCAAGAGACGCACGCTTCAGAGGGAGCTTGAGTGGGTGCGGATGGCACCGCGGGCGCGCCACGCCAAGAGCCGGGCGCGCCTCGAGAGGTACGAGGAGCTCCTGACCGAAAAGGGACCCGAGACGCGCGGCGAGACACAGGAGCTTTTCATTCCGCCGGGTCCGCGGTTGGGAGACATCGTCGTCCGCGCGGAACGGGTCCGCAAGGCCTACGGCGACCGGCTCCTGATGGAGGACCTGACGTTCGATCTGCCCCGCGGAGGGATCGTCGGCGTCATCGGCGCGAACGGCGCCGGAAAGACCACGCTCTTCAAGATGATCGTCGGGCAAGAGAAACCGGACGCGGGAAAGCTCACCGTGGGCGAGACGGTCGTCCTCTCCTACGTGGACCAGGACCGGGACCGGCCGGACCCGAATCGCACCGCGCACGACGAGATCTCCGGCGGCCAGGACCGCATCGTGCTCGGCAAGCGGGAGATCCCCTCCCGGGCCTACGTCGCGATGTTCAACTTCAAGGGAGCCGACCAGCAGAAGAGAGTCGGGGATCTCTCCGGGGGCGAGATGAACCGCCTGCATCTGGCGCGGACTCTGAAGCGCGGCGGCAATCTTCTGCTTCTGGATGAGCCGACCAACGACCTGGACGTGGATACGCTGCGGGCGCTCGAGGAGGCGCTCCTCGCCTTCGGTGGGTGCGCGGTCGTCATCGGCCACGACCGCTGGTTCCTGGACCGGGTCGCGACCCACATTCTGGCCTTCGAAGGAGACAGCCGCACCGTCTGGTACGAAGGCAATTACCAGGAGTACGAAGCCGACCGCAAGAGGCGTCTCGGCATCGAGGCGGACCAGCCGCACCGGATCAAATACAAGAAGCTGACCCTGAGCTAAGGCGCGAAGCACCAATGCTCAGGGTCATCCTGAGCGAAGCGAAGGATCTCCTTCCGAAGGCAGATTCTTCGGCCCTTCGGGTCTCAGAATGACAAAGACGCCTACCGCCGACTGGCGAGCAGGACCCCGACACCGGCCACGGCCGCGATGGCGAAGACGTACACGAGGCGGAACCGGCGGCGCCGGCGCGGGCGGCCCACACTCTCCACGAGCCCCTGCGCGAGCTCCACGCCCCTGGTCGCAAGCGTCTCGAGCAGCTCTTCTCCCTGTTTGCGCGCCTCGCCGTAGAGCTTCCCTGCCCGCTCGACGACCTCTTCCTTGACGTCTTCAAGTTGGGGCCGGCTCTTCTTGAAGCCCTTCTCCAGACCCTCTCTGGCGTCCTCCAGGAACTTGTCCGGGTCGAACTTCTTGCGGCGCAGGCTCTCGATCACGATCGGGAGCACGACTCTCGTCACGAGCGGCATCACCACCGGGGCGAGCGCTCGGGCGGTTTCACGTGGCAAACTCTTGCGGGACATGGGAATCCTCCAGGCGCCTATTAAATCAGATCGGGACGCGAATCGCATGCTTCGATTCGAATGATGACGTCATCGGGCGATTTGCGCGGCGAAATCATGGGTGCGCCACAGACCCCTGACCACGGGGTGAACCGACTGGCGACACTCGCCGCTGTCCTTCTTTTCGCGCTGCCCCCGGGGACTGCCCGACAGACCTCGTCGCCCGTCGAGGCGATTGTTCTCGGGATCGCGCAGGATGGCGGTGTTCCTCACGCCGGATGCCGGCAGAAGCTCTGCCTCGAGGCCCGCCGCGATCCGGCCAAACGCAGGCTCGTCGCCTCGATCGGCTTGATCGACGCCGCGGCGAAAAAGCGCTTTGCGATCGACGCCACACCCGATTTCGCGGCGCAGATGGAGCGCCTCGGGGGTCTTCCGGACGGAATTCTCCTCACTCACGCGCACATCGGCCACTACCTGGGTCTGGCGCAGTTGGGCCGAGAGGTCTTGAACGCGAAGGCGATGCCCGTCTATTGCACCGCTCCCATGGCGCGTTTCCTGCGGGAGAACCGCCCGTGGAGCCGGCTCGTCGAGCAGGAGAACATCTCGATCCACGTGATCGAGCCGGGCGCCGAGTTTGCGCTGACGGAGAACCTCCACGTCACGGCGCTCAAGGTCCCGCATCGCGATGAGGATTCCGACACCGTGGCGTACCTCGTCCGCGGGCCGCACCGTCGGCTGCTGTGGCTGCCGGACATCGACAAGTGGGAGCAGTGGGACCGGCGGGTCGAGCAGTTCTCGGCAGACCCGCAACTCACGGCCTTCCTCGACGGCACGTTTTTCGAAGCGGACGAGATCCCTGGCCGCTCGATTGCCGAGATCCCGCATCCTCTGGTTCCCGAGACGACCGCCCGGATCCTCGCCAACGGGAACCCCGCCGCAAAGATTTTCTTTGTTCACTTGAACCACACGAACCGCCTCTTGTGGGACGCGGCTGCGGTCAGGGACGTCGAGGCGAAGGGCTTCGGGGTGGCCAGAGAAGAACAACGGGTGAACCTGTCGGGGCCTTAGGTGAGGGACCCGTTCCCTCTCGGCCCGCCGGGTTCGCCGACGCTAACGGCGGGCCCTACGGCGCGACCGGAGCAGATCACTCGGGCGTAATATCAACCCTCCATGGCTGCCCCGAATCCCTCTCCCCATCCCGTCCTGCCCTGGCGCGCAACGACGGCGCGGCATCGGGCCGGTTGGCCCGAAGGGTACTGGCGCACGGTTGTCTGGCGCGGACTGAAACTGCGTTGTCCGGTCTGCGGCGAGGGAAAACTCTTCTGCAGCTTTTTCGTCATGCGCGAACGCTGCTGCTGCTGCGGGGTCGGTTTTGCGCGGGAGCACGGACAGTGGGTGGGGTCACTCGACATCAACACGCTTGCGACCGCGATCGTGCTGATGGTCGGCGCCGGGTTTGGCCCTCTCTGGCCAATCGGCGTCAGTCTCGCCGTCTGGTGCTCGGCCGCCGTGCTCGTGCCGATCGCGACCTTCCGGTTCAGCCGCGGTCTCTGGACCGCGATCGTGCACCTGACGGGGGGAGTCTATTGATGATTTGTGATTGGTGATTTGTGATTTGACGTCAGCCCAGATGTGTAAGCATTTGCTTACGCATGTCCCTGGAATTCACCATTCACAAATCACAATTCACAAATTCCCACCTCAGGCTATCTGACCGACGCGTTCGTAGGCGGCGCTGAGAGCCGAGGCGAGCTGTTCCGCGGTTCGCCCTTCGATTTCCTGACGCTGGATGAGAAAGAGAAGTTTCCCCTTTGCCAGAATCGCGACCTGAGGCGAGGAGGGCGGGTACCCCTCGAAGTAGCTCCGGGCGCGGGCCGTCGCCTCGACGTCCTGGCCGGCGAAGACAGTGGCCAGACGCCTGGGGGCCAGGGGGTGTTTCAGTGAAAGGAGAACCCCCGGCCGCGCCACGCCTGCCGCGCACCCGCAGACGGAGTTCACGACCAAGAGCAGCGGTTCGGAGGAGGACGCGACCTCGCGGTCCACGTCCTCGGGAGTCGTTCACTCGCTAAAGCCGCGTTGCGTCAACTCCTCGCGCATCGGGGCAACCATCAAGGGCGGATAAGGCATCGTCGTCCCTCCCGAGGTCAGGAGCCTATATCCTACAGCCGGAGGAGACCTGAATCTGCTGTCGTTGCGACCACGGCCCGGGCTCGCCCTGACGGACCTCGGAACGACCGAAGGAGAACGTGATGCTCACCAGACGCCATGTGCTGGCTTCCGCGGGGGCGGCCGCCGCCCTCGGCTTCTCCCCGGCGCCGCCCGTGCTCGCCGCCACAAAGGCGCCGCCGCTGCCCCCGCCCTTGAAACCCGAGGTCTTCCGGGAGCGGCAGTCGCGTCTTCGCGCCGCGGCAAGAGCGCGGAATCTCGACGCGATCGTCGTCACGCCCTGCGCCAACCTGACCTATGCCGCCAACCTCTCGATCGGCCGAAGTGAGCGGCTGACCGCCCTACTGCTCCCAACCGACGGTCCGGCCGTCCTGGTCACTCCGTCCTTCGAGGAGGCGAACCACCGGCGCGATGCTGTCGTGGACGACGTCAAGACCTGGCAGGAGGACGAGGATCCCATCGCGCTCGCCTCGAGCGCGCTTTCGGGCAAGAAGGCGATCGGCATCGAAGGGTCCACTCCCTACGCCACTGCGGGCCTGCTCGCAGCGGCGACCGGCGCGAAGTTGGAAGACGCCACGCCCCTTTTCGATCCCTTGCGCCGGATCAAGTCCCCCGAGGAGCAGGCCTTCATCACGGAGGCCGCTCGGCGCACGAATCTCGCCATTTCCGCCACCCACAAGAGGCTGCGCCGCGGGATGACCGAAGGCGATCTCGAGGGAATCCTGGAGCAGGAATACGCCAGGCTCGGCCTCCACGGAGGGGGCCTCGTGCAGTTCGGTCCCTCGGCCGCTTTCCCGCATGGCGCCCCGGGAGAACGGGCGCTTTCCAAGGGGGACGTCGTCTTGATCGACAGCGGCTGCAAAATCCACGGCTACACCTCCGATGTCACGCGGACCGTCTGCTTCGGCGAGCCTTCGGAGGAGCTGCGAAAGGTCCACAGGACCGTCCAGAACGCCCAGACGGCGGGCATCGAGGCCTTGAAGGCGGGTCAAACCGGGCAAGACGTGGACCGGGCCGCCCGGCGGGTGATCGAGGAGGCGGGTTATGGCGAGTTCTTTACGCACCGGCTGGGACACGGCCTGGGTTTGGACGGCCACGAGCCTCCATACCTCGTGCGGGGCAACAGGACGCCACTCGAGGTCGGCAACACCGTGACGATCGAACCGGGGATCTATATCCCCGGAAAGTTCGGAGTTCGCATCGAGGACGACTACGCCGTGACGACCGGAATTCCCGGCAGTCTGTCCGTGCGACCACTCGATCTCGAGGTGATCCCCGCGTGAGGACCGGGTTGCGACACGATATTGCGCGTGGAGCCGGCTGAGCATCGGTCCGAGCGTCTCAGTGCCCTGGACGTCTTCCGGGGGGCGACGATCGCGGGGATGCTGGTCGTCAACACGCCCGGCTCCTGGGATCGGGTGTACACATCGCTGCTCCACGCCCCGTGGAACGGCTGGACCTACACGGACACGATCTTCCCCTTCTTCCTTTTCATCGTCGGCGTTTCGATGGCTTTCTCCTTCTCCCGGAGATTGGCCGAGGGCGGGAGCCGCCGAAACCTTTTCCTTCACACGCTCTGGCGCGCTTCGGTCATTTTCCTCCTGGGCCTCGGTCTGAACTTTCTTTCCTCTCTCCTCTTCCACCGGGAGCACGTCCGTGTCCCCGGAGTCCTGCAGCGGATTGGCCTCTGCTTTCTTTTCAGCGCGCTGGTCTATCTTCTTTTCGGAAGACGCGGGGTCCTGCCGGCCGCCGCGGTTCTGCTGGCCGGATACTGGGCGCTGATGACGCTCGTCCCGGTTCCGGGCTACGGCAAAGACAGGCTCGACGCGGAAGGCAACCTCGCGGCCTATGTGGACCGCACGATCCTCGGTCCGCACACCTGGAAACGCGATCCCGGCTGGGACCCGGAGGGGCTCCTCTCGACGCTACCGGCTGTCGCGACCACGCTGCTGGGGGTTTTCGCGGGAGAACTGCTGCGGCCGGGAAGGGCCCTGGAGAAGAAGATTCGAGAGCTGATCGGCGCCGGTTGGCTTGCCGCAGTGGCCGGGCTTGCCTGGAGCGCCGTCTTTCCGATCAACAAAAACCTGTGGACATCCTCCTACGCCCTCTTCATGTCGGGCCTGGCGGCGGCGTCTCTGGCCGTGTGCATCTATCTGGTGGACGTGAAGGGATGGAAGACCTGGGCCGTGCCGTTTCTCTGGCTCGGCCGAAACGCCATCGCGCTTTTCGTCGGTTCGGTTCTTGCCACCCTCCTGCTCCTCGCGGTCAGGCTTCCGGGCCCGGACGGGAAGAGCCACTCGCTCTACAGGACGATCTACTCTACGGTCTTCGACCACTTCGCCGATGCGAGACTCGGTTCCCTGCTTTTCGCGCTCGCCTTCTGCGCGACCTGGATCGGCATCGCCGGTTTGCTCTACCGCAAGCGGATCTTCATCAAGGTGTGAAGCGCAAAGCGCCGAATATGCCGAGGCGCGGCGGCCTCGAAGGATCTCCTTCCGGCTTCACCCGAGCGGATCCCTGGCGCTACTCGGGATGACAACTCGCACGGGTTCGCCGGGGGCTGCTCGAGACCCAGCGGATCTTCCTAGACCTTCCGATAGATCTCCGCGCCCTCGCTCACGAACTCGAGCGATTTCTCTTCCAGCCCCCGCTCGAGCGCCTTCTCCTCGGAGACCCCTAGAGACGCGGCGTAGTCGCGCACGTCCTGCGTAATCTTCATCGAGCAGAAGTGGGGGCCGCACATGGAGCAGAAGTGAGCGAGCTTCGCGCCCTCGGCCGGCAGCGTCTCATCGTGGAACTCGCGCGCCGTCTCGGGATCGAGGGCCAGGTGAAACTGGTCCTCCCAGCGAAACTCGAAGCGGGCCTTCGACAGCGTGTCGTCCCACCGGTGCGCGCCCGGATGTCCCTTGGCCAGGTCGGCCGCGTGCGCGGCGATCTTGTAGGCGATGACGCCGTCCTTGACATCCTTCTTGTTGGGCAGGCCCAGATGTTCCTTCGGCGTGACGTAGCAGAGCATCGCCGTGCCGTACCAGCCGATCATGGCCGCGCCGATTGCCGAAGTGATGTGGTCATAGCCGGGCGCGATGTCGGTCACAAGCGGCCCCAGCGTGTAGAAGGGAGCGTCATGACAGATGGTTCTTTCCTTCTCGACGTTCTCCCGGATCAAGTGCATCGGGACGTGCCCCGGCCCCTCGATCATGACCTGGCAGTCGTGTGACCAGGCCTTTTGCGTCAGCTCGCCCAACGTCTCGAGCTCCGCGAACTGCGCCTCGTCGTTGGCATCGGCGGTGGAGCCCGGGCGCAGACCGTCCCCCAGAGAGAAGGAGACGTCGTAGGCCTTCAGGATCTCGCAGATCTCATCGAACCTCGTATAGAGGAAGCTCTCCCGGTGGTGCGCCAGGCACCACTTGGCCATGATCGAGCCGCCCCGCGACACGATGCCGGTCACGCGCCTGGCGGTCAACGGGATGTAGCGCAGGAGCACGCCGGCATGGACCGTGAAGTAGTCCACTCCCTGCTCGGCCTGCTCGATCAAGGTGTCGCGGTAGATCTCCCAGGTCAGTTCCTCGGCCTTCCCGTCCACTTTCTCGAGCGCCTGGTAGATCGGCACGGTGCCGATGGGGACCGGGCAGTTGCGCAGGATCCACTCGCGCGTCTCGTGGATGTTCTTGCCGGTGGAAAGGTCCATGACCGTATCGGCGCCCCAGCGGATCGCCCAGGTCATCTTCTCGACTTCCTCTTCGATGGAAGACGTGACGACGGAATTGCCGATGTTGGCGTTGATCTTCACGAGGAAGTTTCGGCCGATCGCCATCGGCTCCGACTCCGGGTGATTGATGTTGGCGGGGATGATCGCGCGGCCGCGGGCCACTTCGCTTCTCACAAACTCGGGATCCACGTTTTCCCGGATCGCGACAAACTCCATCTCCGGCGTGACGATGCCCTTGCGCGCGAGGTGCATCTGTGTCGCGTTGCCGTGGCAGCGCAGGGCCTTGCGCGGGCGCGTCAGGGCGAGGTGCGGGGCGTTCTTGCGCACGGGCTCGGTCTCCTCGTACTCCCCGCGGGCGAGGATCCAGGGACGGCGCAGTTCCGGCAAGCCCCGGTGAAGATCGATCTCCGCCTTCGGGTCCGTGTACGGTCCGGACGTATCGTAGACGCGCAAGGGCGCGTTCAATTCCACCTCGCCCCGCAGACCACGCGTCGGCGCCAGCGCAATCTCGCGCATCGGGACACGCATGCCTTGCGGCCCCGGGACATGGATCTTCTTCGAACCGGGCAGAGGATCGCGGTTGGCGATTTGATTTCCGGGAAGGGGCTCCCGACGAGTGCTCATTCGAACCTCCCTACGGCGGCATTACCCGCGTCAGGTCTCCTCCGCCGTAGCCGGCAAGGGCGAAGGCGGATCGGGGTCTCCCTGGCCGCCCCGCCTTTGCCAAGGCTTCGGCGGGTTCCAGGAACTCTCAGCCTTCCGCCATGGCCCGCCCGGGCGACGGCGGAGTCGGCTCCCCCTGTCAACGGAAAGAGTTTACTCCCTCCGGGGCACATAGAGCCGCGACACACTCTGACCGCCCGACCTCCTCCTTCTCGGTCGGACATCGTCTGATCCACTGGCGGGATAATCCTGCCCTTGCATGAGCACGCAGCTGCCTCTTTTCGGGGTCGCGGAGCGCCCGACCGATGCGGGCTCTCCCCCGCTTCTGCTCCAGCAACTCGCGCAGGTCTGCCGCGAGCTGCCGCTCGAGGAGAAGGTTTTTGTGGCCCCCTCCCTCGCGATCGGGCATCAGATCGTGGAGCACCTCGCCCGCGAGGGACATCCCTGGATCAACCTGCGCGTCGAGACAATCTCGACGCTTGCCCACGGTCTGGTTGGCCCCGAGATCGCCCGAGAGGGCCGAAAGCTCCTCTCCCGCGCGCAGGCTCTCGCCCTGATCGAGCAGGTTTGCTCGGAGACGCTGACGCAACGCTCGTACTTTGGCGCGCTCCGGGACCGCCCCGGCTTCCACCGTGCCGTACAGAGGACCTTCGAAGAGCTGCGCGCCGCCGGAATCCCGCCGGCAACGCTTCCCGCCGGGGCCTTTGCCGAAGGCAAAAAGCCTGGAGAGCTAAAGGAGATTCTGAAGCGTTATGCGGGGGCGCTCGAGGAGGGGGGCTATGTGGACCGTGCCGAGGTCCTCGCGCGGGCCCTCGAGGCGAGGAAGACCGCAGAGGGGATGCCGGACGGGCCGACCTACCTCCTTCCCGAAGGAACCGAGCTCTCCGCCGTCGAACGGAGGTTTCTCGAAGCCCTCGCCCGAGACCGCCTGCGGATACTCCCGGTCGATCCGCTGTCCGAATGGGTGTTCATCGCGAAAAGAGCGAGCCTGTTGCGCGCGATCGGAGAAGAGAACGAGATCCGCGAAGTCTTCCGGCGCGTTCAGCGCGACGGGATCCCTCTCGACGAGGTCGAGATCCTCCACACCGACACCACGACCTACCCCGCCCTCGCCTACGAACTGTCGCGGGAGCACGGGATTCCGTGCACATTCCAGGGTGGGATCGCCGTCGCCTTCACGCGGCCCGGCCAGGCCGCGCTCGCCTTCCTCGACTGGATTGGACGGGGCTTCGAGGCCGAGATCCTGCGCCGGGCCCTGGCTTCAGGCGCGCTCAGTTTGCGCCGGTGGCACGACAAACCGGAAGGTGCTCCGGGGATCCTCGCGGCGGCACGCGCCTTTCGGGACGCCGGGATCGGCTGGGGACGAAAGCGCCATCTCACCTGCCTCGACCGGTTGATCGCCGAGCTCGAGGCACCGGAAGACCCGTCCCGCGCGGACGCAGAGTGGAGCGAGCAGGAGCGGATTGCGCGAGCCGAGAGACACGCCCGTCGGCTGGACGCCGCGCGAGAAGCCCGGGCCCTGGCGGCCCGGGTCGTGGAGCTCTCCATCGAGTCCAGCGGCGATCCTTGCGATCTCCGGCCGCTCGCGCGCGGCTGCCGGGACTTCGTAACGGAGTTCGCTCGCGTGTCGGGCGAGCTCGAAGGGACGGCGCTGTCCGCCCTGCAGAAGCTCTTCGAAGAGTTGGAAGAGCTTCCCTCTTCACCGCTTCCCGTCGTGGAGGCGGTGGGACGCCTCCGAGATGCCGTCCAGACCTTGCACGTCGATGCCGATCGGCCGCGCCCCGGCTCGTTGCATGTCGCTGACTACCGCTCCGGCGGCTTTTCCGGGCGGCGCCAGACGTTCCTGCTCGGGCTCGACGCGGCCAGGCATCCCGGCAGAGACCTGGAGGACCCGGTTCTGCTCGATTTAGAGCGCCTCGAGATCAACCGCGCCTCTTCCCCGGCCACCCTCGCGATGCACCGGGACCGGCCGCGCGAGGAGGCGGCGGCCCTGAAGTCATGCCTCGCGCGATTGCGCGGCGAATTGACGGCGAGCTACTCCTGTTGGAACGTCCGGAGCCTCTCGCAACAGGGCGAACAGTTCCCCTCGCCCTTCTTCCTCGACCTCTATCGGGAACGGCCGGGGCAGAAGGAGGCCGACTACAGCGCGCTGCTTGCGGATCTTTCCGAGACGGCCGGTTTCCTCCCCGGCGAAGACCGCGCTCTCGACGAAACGGAGTGGTGGCTGTCGCGCGTCAAACGGACCGGCGCGGCGGCGGCCGGCGGTGCGGTGGCGCCGATCGTTCGGGCCTGCTACCCGCATCTGGAGGATGGGCACCGGGCCGAGCAAGAGCGGGAGGGCTCGCCGTTCACCATCTACGACGGCTGGGTCCGCTCGGGCACACCCGAGCTCGATCCCCGAACGCATGGGGAACCCCAGTCCCCTTCCCGCATCGAGACCCTCGCGCGCTGCCCCTTCAAGTATTTTTTGAAGCACGTCTTGAAGATCGAGCCCCCGCAGGAAATCGAGCGAGACGCGACGCGCTGGCTCGATCCCATGAAGGCGGGCTCTCTCCTGCACGAAGTTTTCCGCCTCTTCTTCGAGCGAATCACAAAGGAGGCCGAGAGGCCCGATCTTGCCCGGCATCTTGCGCTTCTCGAGTCGATCGTCCAAGAGCGGATGGCGGCATGGCGCGAGAAGATTCCGCCGCCAGGCGAACTGGCCTTCGTCCAGGGGCGCGAGGAGATTCTTTTTGCCTGCCGCACGTTTCTGAAGCTCGAAGAAGTCCACTGCCGGGAGCTGACGCCACGATTTTTCGAGGTTCCTTTCGGCCTGCCTCGAGCGCCGTTGGGGGCCGCCGTGGCCAGCCGCGATCCCGTCCCGATCTCGCTTCCCGAGGGACAGTCCTTTCTGCTCCGCGGCTCGATTGATCGCATCGACGAGGCATCCGACGGGAGCTTCGAAGTCTGGGACTACAAGACGGGAGGCACCTGGCGACACAAGGAGGAGCTCGGCATCCACGGAGGCCGCCAGATTCAGCATGCTCTCTACGCCATGGCGCTCGAGGAGCTGCTTTCGCGCGCCGGGATCCGAGCGACGGTCTCCGGCTCCGGATATTTTTTCCCCGGCCGCAAGGGGGAAGGTCAGCGGTTTCGGATGCCGCTCGATCCTGAGGAAACGCGGGATGTTCTCCGCCGCCTGTTCGATCTTCTGCGCGCGGGCGCGTTTCCCCACGCGGTCGACAAGGAAGACTGCCGGTTCTGCGACTACGAAATGGTTTGCGGAGGAGCACAGCTCGCATGCCAGCGCGCGAAAGAGAAGCTCGCGAAAACGGCGCTCCCGGTCTTGAAGGCCTTCGGGGAGATCCATGAGCGAACGTAGACGCCCCGAGGTTCTTCCGGACGAGCCGGCGCGCCGTGCGATCCGCGAGGACCTCGAGACGACGATTCTGGTCGAAGCGGCCGCCGGCACGGGCAAGACCGAAAGCCTCGTGGACCGCATGGTGGCCCTGATCCGCAGCGGGAAAACCACGATTGACCGGATCTCCGCCGTCACCTTCACGATCAAGGCCGCGGCCGAGCTCTCCGAGAGGTTCCAGACCCGCCTCGAGGAGACGGTGCGCAGCGCCGAGGCGGCGGAGCGAGGGCGCCTCGAGGAGGCGCTCTCTCGCCTCGACACCGCCTTCATCGGCACGATCCACGCCTTTTGCGCTCGATTGCTCCGCGAGCGGCCGGTCGAGGCCGGCGTCGCTCCCGGGTTTGCCGAAATGGACGAGCCGGAGAACGCCGCCGAGCGTCGGGAGGCGTGGGACCGCCACACGGAGCGGCTCTTCGCAGAAGAAAGTCCTCTGCTTGCGCGGCTGACCGCTCTCGGCGTGCGGCTCGAGGATCTGCGCGAGACCTTCGAGACTCTCTCGGAAAACGAGGACGTGGCGCCTTCGATCGGGCGAGAGCTCCCGACGCCTTCCTTCGAGGTGGAACGGCGAGCGGTGGAGGAGTTCCTGCGGCAGGCCGAGGCCGCGCTGCCCGAGCAAGTGCCCGCGGGCGGCTGGAACGAGTTCCAGCAGGCGGTCCGGCGAGCGCTACGGCTCCACACCCTCTTCGACATGAGAGAGACGGCGGAATTCGTGCGGGTTCTGGAAGCCCTCGACCGCGTGAAGAAAAGGCAGAAGGAGGCAGGCCCCCTCGGAGGCGCGCTGGAGACTCTGTGCCGCGAGACGATCGAGCCGGCTCTCCGGAGCTGGCGCGAACACCTCCACCCGATCTTGATGGGCGCCGTCGTGCCCGCCGTCGCCGAGTACCGGCAGTGGCGCCGGCACTCCGGGAAGCTGAACTTCCAGGACCTGTTGCTTCTCGCGCGAGACCTGCTGCGCGACCACGCACAGGTCCGCCGCGCGTTTCAGAGGCGCTTCCTTCCGATCCTGGTGGACGAGTTCCAGGACACCGATCCGATTCAGGCCGAGATCCTTTTCTATCTGACCGGGGGGCAAATCGAGATCACCGACTGGCGCAAACTCGCTCCGTTGTCCGGTTCCCTCTTCGTCGTCGGCGATCCCAAGCAGTCCATCTACCGCTTCCGCCGGGCCGACATCGAGACCTACAACCTCGTGAAGGAGCGTATCGAAGACAGCGGCGGGCGCGTCCTCCGTCTGACGACGAACTTCCGCTCGACCGGCCGAATCTGCCAGTGGGTGAACACTGTCTTCTCCGCGATCTTTCCGCAGGCACCGACGCCGGAGCAGGCCGCCTATGTCCCGCTCGACGCCGCGCGGCCCGAAGGGGACCGGCGCATCTTCCGCCTGGAGACAAGAACATCGACCTCCGCTTTCGAGCCGGTCATCGACCAGGACGCCGAACGGATCGCGCGGTCCGTCGCCGGTGCGATCGGCCGGGCAGAGCACACGCCCGGCGACTTTCTGGTTCTCTTCCGTCAGCGCAAATACATGCCCGTCTATGCGCGGGCGCTCGAGGCGCGCGGCATCCCGTATGAGCTTGCGGGCGGCGGCGCCTTCGAGGACTCCGAAGAGCTGCGCGTCCTGATGCCGCTGCTCCATGCCCTCGCCGACCCGGACAATCCCGTGCCCTTCGTGGCCGCGTTGCGCGGGCCGCTGTTCGGCGTGGATGACGAAGCCCTCTACCGGTTCTCGCACGCCGGCGGGCATTTCTCTTTCCGCGCGGCGACACCCGACGCGGCGGATCCCCGAATCGTTGCCGCTTGCGGGCTGCTGCGGGAAGGGGAAGAGCTGGTTCAGAGTCTGCCGCCGGGAGCGGCCATCGCCCGAATCAGCGAGAGACTCGGCTGGATCGCTTGCGGCGCGGCGCGAGAGCTCGGTGACAGCCGGGCCGGCAATCTCTTGAAGGCGATCGCCGCGGCGCGAGAGATCTCGGCCAGGGGGTTGGAGTTTGCGGGAGTCGTGCGCGAGATCGACCGGATGACCCGCGAGGGGTATATCGAAGAGATGAGCGCCGAGCCCGGGCGCAGGGATGTCGTGCGGCTCTTGACCGTCCACGGCGCCAAGGGCCTCGAGGCGCCGGTCGTCTTCCTGGCCGATCCGACGAGAAAGACCGACCGGGCGCCGCGCTACTGGATCGACCGCCGCCGCGAGCCCGCGCAGGGGCACTGGCTCGTCATGCGGGAAGCGGAACGTTACAGAATCGAGCTCGCCCGGCCGACCGATTGGGAAGAGATGGCGGCGCGTGAGACCGCGTTCGAGGAGGCCGAGAAGGCGCGGTTGCTCTACGTCGCCGCAACCCGCGCGCGGGAGCGCCTTGTCGTGAGCATCTGGAAGCAAGGGAAGGGAAAGGCCCAGGGAACCTGGGCGCGGCTCGATCCGTTTCTCAAGGAGCATCTGCCGGAACCGTCTCCGCCTCCCCCATCCTCGGCGCCGCCCGCGCTCGAACGTGTCCCCAAGGAGCTTCTGGCCTTTCGTCAGCGGCGCGCCGAGCGTCTGGCTCTTTCAAACCGTCCGACCTATTCCGTCACGCCCGTGACCGATCTCGCGCACCGGCAAGGCCCCATGCCGGCCTGGCAGCGCACCGGGCGGGGGATGTCGTGGGGCCGTGTGCTTCACGGCCTGCTCGAGGCGTTGATGAAAGACTCTTCGCTTGACGTCCGCGGCTACGCGGCAAACCTTCTCGCCGAAGAGGAGCGCCCGCCCGAGGACCTGGAAGAGGCGGTTCGCTGGGTCAAGGGCGTGCGCGCCTCGTCGATCTGGCAGCGGGCCCTGCGCGCCAGGCGGCGGCTTGTCGAAGTCCCGTTCGCCTTGAATGTCCCTCGGGCCGACCTCGGCCTGACGGAAGGCCCTTCCAAGACTCTGCTCTCGGGAGCCATTGACCTCGCCTTCGAGGAGGACTCGGGCTGGACGATCGTGGACTACAAGTCGGACACCGTTGCGGACAATCTGCCGGACCTTGTCCGGTTCTATCGGCCCCAGGTCGAGCTCTACCGCCGCTACTGGCAGCAGTTGACCGGTCGGCCCACCCGCGCCGGCCTCTTCTTTCTTCAGACCGGGCAGGAGAAATGGGCGGACGAGCCTTAGTGCAGTGTCCCTGGCAGTCTGAACCCCCGCTCTCGATTTCGAGTATTTCTCGCAGGCGCGCCGCTGCGCCGGGGCGGCGCTCCGAGGGTTGCTTCCGTTTTGGCGGCTTCCCTGTCCCCATTCGGACGAACAAGTTGGAACGGCACTAGAATCGCGAGCGCGGACCCATGAGTTTTCAGATCTGGAAGAAAGCGGAGAGGACCCCAACCCCGCCAACACGTCCCTCCCCCTCGGCGACCCGCGCGGTCCTTCTGTCCCCCGAGCTTCTGGCTGTCGCCGGTCGCCGCCTGAGGCTTGTCGCCCTCCTGGCAGCAGGTGTCGCGATCGTCTTTGGCGTGATCGACCGGACCGCCTACATGCGGGGCGGCTCCCAGACCTCCAACGCCGCGGTCTGGCTTTCGGCGGTGCTTGCGAGCGTCGCGTTGTCACTTGCCGTCGCCTGGATTGCCTCCCGGGGGATGCTGGCTCCGGAGGCGGTGCTCGATCTGGGCCTCGTGTACGAGGTTGCACAGGCTCTTTGCCTGGGAATCATCTTCCACTCCGTGCCGCTTGCGCCCGGAGTCCTGCCCCGAGGGTGGACAGCCGTCGCGGTCTGGATCCTCGCGTTCCCGCTGATCGTGCCAAACACGCGGGGCAAGACGGTGCTCGCGACGGCCACGGCGGCTCTGATGGACCCTGTGGGGCTCGGGATCAATGTGCTTGCCGGTAACCCGGCGCTTCCGGTCCGGGCGCTCGTCCTCCAGTTCGTCCCGACGCTCGTCGCCGCCGCAGTCGCGCTGGTGATCTCCCGAATCGTCTACGAGTTGAACGTCGAGGCGGTCAGAGGCCAGGAGATGGGAAGCTACCACCTGGACGAGCTTCTGGGCCGCGGAGGCATGGGCGAAGTTTGGAGGGCCAGCCACCGCCTTCTCGCGCGACAGGCGGCCATCAAACTGATCCGCGCCGATTCTTCGGGAAGCGACGGCCGCGAATCGGTCAAACGCTTCGAGCGCGAGGCGAAGGCGACGGCTGCCCTGCGCTCCCCGCACACCGTGGACATTTACGACTACGGCACAACGGAAGACGGCACCTTCTACTACGTCATGGAGCTGCTCGAAGGCTTCGACTGCGACACGCTCGTCTCGGAGTTTGGCCCCGTGCCACCCGAGCGCGCGATCCATATCCTCATGCAAGCCTGCCACTCACTGGGCGAGGCGCATCAGGGCGGGCTCATCCATCGGGATGTGAAGCCCGCCAACATCTACGTCTGCCGGTACGGCCTCGACTGGGACTTCGTCAAGCTGCTGGACTTTGGTCTCGTCAAGTCCACCGGTTGGACGGATCCGAAGGAGAAACAGCTCACGATGGCCGGCGTGC
Source organism: Thermoanaerobaculia bacterium (assembly GCA_050745445.1). Taxonomy (GTDB): domain Bacteria; phylum Acidobacteriota; class Thermoanaerobaculia; order UBA5066; family Gp7-AA6; genus JBOGJN01. The sequence goes on along the minus strand of JBOGJN010000437.1, from coordinate 729 downwards.
TCGCCGGAACGCCCGGCTACATGTCCCCGGAGATGGGAGCAGGCAATCCCGACATCGACTGGCGGACAGACATCTACGCTCTGGGCTGTGTCGGCTACTGGCTCCTGACCGCCGAGCCTGTCTTCGACGGCGCAACGCCCATGCAGATCGTGATGAACCACGTCCAGAAGACGCCGGTTGCCCCCTCGCGGCGCGCGCAGACGCCCGTTCCCGACGCGCTCGATCAGATCATTCTTTCCTGTCTGCAGAAGGACCCGAACAACCGCCCGCAAACGATGCAGGAGCTGGCCGCGAGCCTGCGGCAGGTGCCGGTGGAAGGCGTCTGGACGCAAGAGCGCGCCCGCCGCTGGTGGCTCGAGCAGGGGAGCCGCGCGAAGAAGCCCACCGCCCCGACACCCGCTCCCGCCCGGGCCCTCCCGATCGAGGCCGAGGCTCGGCCCGCCGGCCAGGCGCCCCTCTGACGCCTTGCGCCGTCTAAGAACCAGGCCGGGAGCCTCGTCGCCACCGCCCTTGACGCGAAGTGAGGGATCGTGGAGAATCCTCCATATATGGAGCAGTATATGGAGCTTTCCAAGAAGACCACGATCCTCTTCCCTCCCGATCTGCATGATCATCTCGTGCGGCTGGCCAAGCGCACGGGCACGAGCCTGGGCAAGCTCGTTCGTTCCGCGTGCGTGTCCCGGTACGGCGTTGTCTCCGGCGAGGAGAGGGTTCAAGCCATAGAGGAGC
>JBOGJN010000436.1:0-14445 GCA_050745445.1 Thermoanaerobaculia bacterium | reverse complement strand
GCGCGACCGGGAGATCGCGGAACTTCGGGCGAGACTGGAGAAGAAGGAGATCGACGACCGCTTCGTGGCGCTACAGACTCAGATCGCGGAGACGAACCGGCTCATCCAGACGATCGCGAACCGACCCTCTCCCGCGCCGGAGCCGAAGTCCGGCGGAGACGACTCGCTCGTCATCAAGCTCCTGAACCAGTCGCAGCAGCACGCGAAGGACATGATCGACCTCATGAAGAACGTCAACCGCCCCGCGCCCGTCGCCGCATCGGCCGAGGGAGGCGTGACGAGCGCGCTCGAAGTGATCTCGAAGGTGAAGGGAATCCTCGGGAAGGACGACTCCCGGGCTTCGCAACTCGAGGAGAAGATCCTCGACTCCGCGCTCGACCGGATGCTCGACGGCGGCGAGCCCGGCGAGGAGGAGGACACGATGAAGTTCGCCATCAAGCAGTTCACGCCGGTCCTCCGGACCTACGTCGAGAAGCAGGTCGAGAAGGAGGAGGGCGGGAAGGGCGGCGAGAAGGTCTCGAAGGAGCGGCTCAAGGAAATCTACGCCGAAGCCGCCGGGAAGGCCGCGAAGGAACTCGAGGAGAAGTGGCGGAAGGAGGGCTGGCTCGTCCGGGACCCGAAACTCGGAGGTCCGGCCGCGAAGCCGGGGCTCCCCGCGCCGCAGAAGAAGCAGGCCCCGCAGCTTCGGAATATTCCCGGCGGGAAGGTCGTCGCCCGCGAGAAGACCTCGGAGGGGATCGTCGAGCACATCCAGGTCCAGCCCGCGGACCTGTCCGAAAAGAAGAAGGATGCTCCGAAGGAGGAGGTCGAGGTGAAGTACACGGAGATGCCCGGGGTCGGGAAGGTCGAGATCCCGGGCAAGCCCGGGGAGATGAAGTACGACCGGAGACGGTCTGTGAACTACGTCCTCGACTCGATCCTCTCGGAGATCAAGGAGGGGACGCCCGCGAAGGGCGCGGAGGACCCGAAGATCGAGAGCTACGTCCCGGCCGACGCGCTCGAATACCTCGACGACGAGCTTCTCGAGCAGGTCTGGAAGTCGTCGAGCGGCGACGAACTCAAGGGCGTGCTCGGGGCCTGGGGCGACAAGGCGAAGATCGACGCGATCGAGGAGGCCGGGAAGGACAAGATCGTGGACTCCTGGGTCCGTCGAGTGATCCGGACGATCCAGGACGTGTGGCACGATCAGAAGAAGGAGAAAGGGCAGTAGCCGAATCGACGCGGAGTATAGGAACGGAATACTTCACGGAGCTTGATAAACTCCGTGGCGTCCCCTGTAGGCCGATGTGGACCTCGAAAACATCATCATCAGCGGCGTCGTCTAAACTCACCGTGTACACGGGGTCTTCGAGATGACCGACGAGGAAGTCTTCCGGCGGCAGGAGGAACGCTTCCGTCAGTTTTTGAAGTGCCTCGACGGGCTCCAGCGGTCGGTCGCGAAGCAGGCCGAGGCCGTTCAGCGGCAGGCCGAGATGACCGCGCTCCTCTTCGAGGCGATCACGAAGAAGGAGGACGGTCTGATCGACGCGCTCGACGATGCGATCGAGGAGATCGGGACCCTGCGGACGGAGATCAACGCGCTCCGGCGGGATTTCCCGAAGTTCCTCCGTGCGATGCAGGCTGGACCGATATACCGGAGGCCGGGAACGTAAGGTAATCTCTCGGCAGAAGATAAAGGAGAGGCTGTGGAGATATTCGGCAATAAAGGTAATCCGTCGAAGGGGAAGTTTACGCTCAATCTCCACAAGAAGCCATCGACTTGCACGCCGAACGAAAATGCTGCGGCCATGGGGCTTGCGGCCCATCTCTCCGACATTGAGAAGCTCGGAGTAGATCCGACAAAGATCCACCTGACGCTTCAGTTCAAGGAAACGGGTCATATCATGTGTCTGAGTCTGAGCCGGGGCTCTCAAGGTGATGTGGCCTTTACTCCGTGTGAGAACTGAGTCCCGTAGGTAATCTTCTCTGCGGAAGATAAAAATGACGCAAGCGCACGAACAATGGATGCAGCAGATCGCGTCCATAGACGCTTCTTTCATCGCATTCGGTAACTCGCTGGGCACGCCAGGGAAGCCAAAGTGCTCCTGCGGCCATAGCCTTCAGCCGGACGGATGCTGTCTGATCTGCATGAGAGATCCCGCTCTATGTCAGTGCGTGTTTGGTAAGGGGCCTCCTGTTGGGTCTCTAGACCATAGCGTTTGTTGTCGCCCTAGGTAATCTTCTTGGTGGAAGATAAAGAAAGGGTTTTATGAGAAAGCTCGAGCGGAAGTTCCTGCGGCTCATCAAGGCTCGCGGGTACGCGAAGTCCGAGGCGTTCAAGATCCTGCTGGCGGAGATCCACTCCATCGACCTTCAGCGGATCATCAAGCTGCTGGAGTCCTAGGTAATCTTCCAACGATAAGATAAATGGAAGACTTCGTTCACTCCTGGGACTGCAAGAACTGGCTCTGCCTGTTCCTTTGAATGTCCTTTTATCCTTGACATCACGCGGTCTGTAGTCAACAATTCATCTGTAAATCGGCAGATGCGCTCTTGAGAGCGGACAAAGCCGCGGTCCCTGACCGCGGCTTTTTTTGTATGCCAGAGACGAAGGAAGAGATCGAGGTTCGGTGTCCTGAATGCGCCCGATTTGTCTGCAAGGGAACATTCAGCCGCATCACGGCGGTCTGCGGCGACACGAGATGCAGGACCTTGTTCGTCTTGAGCGTCGAGGACGACGGAAGACGGAAGATCGAAATCCTTCGTTCGAAACGTAGGGCGTAAGGTCCACGGCACGGACCGCAAGCCACGCGCAACGCGGGGGCCGCGATGGTTCGTGCTTCGGTTTCTTCTCCTTCGGCTACTCCTTCTTCTTGGGGACCCCGTGCCTTCCGGTATGGGGTCTCCTTTTTTGCGGACTAACGTGTGCGCGAACGATCGACGGTCGAGGGGCTCGAACGTGGATACTCCGGGACCAAGAAGACGATCGACCGGATGCATCGCCTCGTCCAGGAGGGGAAGCTCGATCCGACCGTTCAGAGGATTGCGACGTGGATCAGGCTGCAAGTCCCCCGTGACGTTCGAGGACATGGACGTGCGACGGCCGATGCGATCTTCTGGTGGGTCAAGAGGCACGGGATCTTCAAGCCTGATCCGTTCCAGATCGAGCAACTCACGTCTCTCCTGGCGAGCGCGAAGCCCATTGTTGACGCCAAGAAGTCCGGAGCGTACAGAGGTCCGGCGATCTTCACGGGAGACTGCGACACCTACACAGTCTGGGTCGCGGCGCTCGGAGGCGCGCTCGGTTTCCAGTACGCCTTCGAGACGGTCAAGACCGACCTGTCACGTCCAGACGAGTTCAGTCACGTCTACACCGCTCTCCGGGTCGATGGCGATTGGTATCCCCTCGACCCTTCCACGTCGAGCGCCCGGCCCGGCTGGCGGCCTCCCGTCGCTCCGGAACTGCTCGCCCGTTGGCCGGAAGGTCCGATCGAGGATGTCGTCGGAGGCAGCATGAGCGGACTCAACGGACACGGCAGGCGCGGTCTCGGGGACTCCGACGAGGCGGGTTACTATCCCGAGAACGAGTACGGCTACGGAATCCCGAAGCAGTTCGGACCGGACGGTGCCGAAGGCTTCATTCCGACCTCCGATCCGGCGAACATGCAGCTTCTCCCGCCGCACGACACGGCGATCCCCCGGGCCGATCTCGAGCCGGGACTCAAGTACATCAAGGCGTCGAAGGGGAAGAACCCGTCCCGCCGGATCGTCCACCTCAAGGGACAGCCGGACGATCACGGTCCTCCTTACTACAGGAACGGGAACGGGGCGAGGCAGCCCTACGTCAAGGTCGAGCGTCAGCCGTACCCGCCGGGTTCTCCGTGGAACAAGAACCTCGGCCGGGACGTGCGGAAGTTCTGGAAGTCGGGACCCTACGTCCAGGAGCAGGAGCCCGGAACTCCTGAAAGACAGGTGAAGATCGTCATGGAACAGCCGATGGCTCTCCGTCGCCGCCACGTCACGGTCGTCACGCGACCCGAGAGGCTCCCCGCCGGAATGGGACAGGGGGAGGACGACTGGAAATCGACGCTCGTCGTGGACATCGACGCTCCGGCTCCGGCGAAGGAGACCGCCAGCGCGGGAAGCGCGGTCCTCGATACGGTCACGAAGACGATCGTGGACGCCGCGAAGGTCGCCGGGACCGTCGCGACGGCGGCGATCACTCAGAAGTACGCGACCGCCGTCGCGAACGCGACGAACAAGGTCGCCGGAACCCCCGTCGTCTCGGTGAAGACCGAGCGGGCTCCCTCGTCGATCTTCGCGAGCCCGTGGTTCTGGGTCGGGACGGGACTCGCCGTCACCGCCGGGACCTACGTCCTCATGAAGAGCCGGAGCGGCGGTCGGAGACGCCGGTAGAGGTACGAACGTGCGGTATTCGGGAATGGGACAGGATGCGCTCTCGGCCGCGATCATGCCGATCGCGGACAAGATCACCGCGGCGCTCCTGCCGAAGATGAAGGAGATCGTGGCGTCGGCCTCGGAAGCGGCCGAGCCGACGATCCGGAAGGTCGTCGTCGAGGAGGTGCTCCCGAAGTTCGGACTCGCCGTCATCCTCGGACTCGTCGCGGGCGCGGCGGTCGCCGCCGCGATCGGTTCTCACTTCGCCACGCGCGGGAGCGGGAGGGCGCGCCGGAATCCGGCTGGCTGGCCCTACGTTCCGACGCGCCGGAGGGTCGCGGCATGACCCGGAAGAACATCTTCGCGTGGAACAGTCCGCGCCGCCTCCTGAAGCGGAGCGAGGTCGATGTCGCCGTCTGGGAGGAGCGCGACCGCCTCCACATCCACATCCGCGACAAGAAGACGCAGCAGCGGACGATCGCGGAGTGGTGGGACGACGACGCTCGGCAGATGTTCGAGGACGGGTTCTTCAAGAGCGGCCGGGACCTGGAACGGTCAGTCCTCGACTACGCCGAGGAGATGGGACTCATCGCGAAGGGGAACGCGGACTTCGCGTGGCCCAATCGTGGCACGCGCCGGAACATCTTCGCCTGGAACAATCCGTGGTATCACGGCTACAAGCACGGAGGGGGAAACGAAGCCTTCTTCTCCAAGACGACTCCCACAGTGAAAACACACGGTCATAAGTACATCGCTGTGACCGGACCGTTCCGAACCCGTGACGAAGCGGTCGGCTCGATGCGCCATTGGCACTATCCCCCGTTCACGGAAGTTCGACGTGGGAAGGTCCGTGAAATTCATGAGCCCCTTGAGAATCCCGGCAAGGAGCAAGCGTGGCTCGCGGAGCAGTTCGTGAAGGGCGCGAACTCCGGCGTGGCGGGCTCGATCTATGTCCACGGGAGCACGATCTACTCCTACGGGCCGCACTTCCCGATCGCGCGACGTGAAGGGGACCTCATCCTCATCACGACGAAGCACTCGCCGTCCCGGACGACCTCCGGGCACATCGGCCTCGTCAAGCGTGCCGCGCAGCAGGCCGGGAAGGAAATCGCCCATCAAGAACTCGCGTCGGAGGCGGCGGGTCCCGCGGGCTACTCGAATCCTCTCACGCGCCGGGAATCGTCCAAAGAGATCAGAGAAATCCGGAGCGCGATGTCGAAGGGAGCGGATTTTCAGCGCATGGGCCGGGACCCGGATTGGCAGTTCGGGTACGCTCAGGGTGTTGCCGGAGTCGTTCATCGTCACGGCCCGAAGGCCGCTCAAAGGGTCGCAGAGCGCGCCGTTCGTCATCTTCGGTACAATCCCGCGGGCGAAGGTCGAGGAAATCTCGAAGACTTCGCTCGTTCGATCGGTCTCTACCTCGCGACGTGGGCTCCGGGCGATGGGGTGAAGCGTTACCGCTTCTTCACGAAGCCGTCGAGCTACGACGAAGGGAGCGGTATCTACACCGCGATCGGACTCAAGGAGGCGTGGTGTTTCGTGCGCGGGTACGCCGCGAGCAAGACCGGCGCGCGCGGAAACCCGGTGAGCGCCGACGCGCGGAGCTTCATCTCCGGGAAGATTCCGAAGCTGATCCATGAGGGCTACCCGTCGAAGCAGGCGCAGGCGATCGCGTACTCGATGGCACGGAAGGCGGGTTACAAGGTTCCGGTGCGGGCGAATTGTTGCTCGAATCCGCTGGCCGTGACTCATCCGGCAGGACACGCCGCGCCTCCGGGGCAGATTCTCGGCAAGTGGCAGCTTGGCGTCGTCTGGGGAACTCTCCAGAATGTCCTCTCATGGGGCGCAGTCGTGATTGACGGTCAACAGATCATGTACAAGCGTTCTCGGTACTGGGCTGCCGGAGGTTCGAGCTACCGGGACCTCGACGCGATCGGAAAGTTTATCGGCCGTCAGGTCGTCGCGGGCGTGAACGGGAACGTTGGAGAATCGTTTGAGATTTACGGCCGCCGCTCGATCCGGCTTATGAGGCCGAGCGATCATCCCGAGACGCCGGAAGGGCTCGCTCTACTCACTGCCGAGTTCCATCCGAAGGCGGGTCCGGCGACTCGTGTGAATCCGCTCACCGTCGCGGAGGGTCGAGAGATTTCCGAGGAAGCGATGAGAGAGGCGCTCATCGGAGGTCAGACCAAGAGCCCGGGAAGCCGTGGATATCATCTCGGCCGCTCGACCGGCATGGTCGATGTCGTGAGGAAGTACGGACCGGAATTCGCTCGTGCGAATCCGTACTCCATTGTGAAGAGGTTCGGAAAAGGCACTCGTGGAAAAGCTGCCGCGGAGAAATACCTCCGGGAGAACTTCGAGAACCTGAGTAAGGACTACTACGATCTTGGAGTTTCGAGCCTTTCCGGAGAGTGGATGATTACCGCTCACCTTCTCCGCCCCATTCGCAACAACCCGCTCCTCCAGACCGTCATGCTCGCGAACCCGTCGATGACGCTGGCACAATGGGCCGCGAAGCAGCCGTATCGGATTTCGCGGAACCGATCGGGAGTGTACGTCATTCCGGATTCCGGTCTTGTGGATCGGAGTCAGGCATGGCACCTCTCGAACTATGTGGTCTCGGCGGTCTCGGGCGGGTCGATCTGGTTTTCACCGCGCGTACCTTATGGACGGCGAAACCCGCCGGTCTCCCAGGTCTGGGACACGCTCACCCATCGCCGCCGTCATGCGGCGCTCGAATTCGCCGGGTTCCCGGACGACTACGCTTGGGCGCTCGCGGCAACCTCGTCCTGGCACGGACTCACCGATTCCGCGCGGCGCGCGCTCGTCCGGTCCTGGCAGGAGAATCCACTCACGCGGAAGGAAGCTGGAAGTCTTCTTCACGTCGCCAGATCCTCGGCGGCGAAAAGCAAGAGTCCGACGCTCACGAAATCCGGCAGAAGCTACCAGCGCGGGTTCGCGACCGGACTCACCGCGGCCGTCAGTCGGTTCGGACCGACCGACGCGAAGCGTGCGGTGGAAAAGCTCTACCGGAGAACCTCGGTTCTCAAGAATCCGGCTCCCGTTCGCATCCCGTTCCGCGAGGGCCAGAAGATCCCGATCGAGCGGGCGCGCGCCTGGGTCCGTTCGACCGGAAACCTCGAACTCATGAGGCAGTTCGAGGACGCCGAGCGGCTACAGACGCGGGCGAACAAGAAGCCGAAGTTCGTCTTCTGGAAGACGCTCCCGATCGGCTCCCCGAAGAAGATCGAGATGGTCACGGCGTTCGCGCACTACGGCGAGAGCCCCGAGACCATGTACAAGCCGCCGCCCGGCTCCAAGAAGGGCCGGTCGATGTACCGGCACAAGTGGGGTGACGGTTCGGGGCGCTCTCGGCCCGTCCCCGTCCTCGCCGCGCCGAGCGGGAAGGCGATCATCAAGGTCATGGGCTCCGGTCAGAAGACCGGAGACTGGATGCGGGGGTAGGTGACGCATGATCGGAGCACTCGTGTTCGCAAACCCGGTCGGGGGTGTTCCCCGGTCGGCTCGTAGAGTCGCCCGCACGACGGGCAGGAGGAAGAAGATGGCGAGAACCATCGCGCGCCGTCGCGGCAGGCGGCGCAGGGTCGGCCGGAGCGCCAGCGGGCGCTTCGTGTCGCGGTCCCGTCCGCGCGTCCGGCGTCGTCGCCGGGGCCGGAACCCGAGCGGCTACGTCAAGGTCGGACGCCGCTGGAGGAAGATGACGAAGTACGCCCGGCGTCGGAAGCGCGGTCGGAGGCGCGGCCAGATCCGGGGCTTCCGGTTCCCGCGGAGCTATCGGAGGCGTCGTCGGCGCGTCCGGCACAACCCGCCCCGCTCCGACGCCAATCCGCGTCGTCGTCGTCGTCGCGTCCGGCACAACGCGCGCCGTCGCCGGTACTACCGGCGGAATCCGGGCCGGACGGTCCGGCTCTCGGCCGATCCGATCGGCGCGATCAAGGCGGCGCTGTCGGACGCCTTCTCGATGGACACCCTGGAGGCCCTCTTCCACACCGCGCTCGGATTCGGCGGCGTGGCGACCCTCGGGAAGATCGTCTACAAGAAGGTGATCCCGTCCTTCGGGGAGAGCGGGATCGGCAGGGTCGGGACGATGATCGGGACGACCATCATCGGGAGCGCCCTCGCGGGCGTCCTCACGAAGAACCGTTCCCTCACGACCCGGGTCCTCGCGGGCGGCCTGCTCGCGACCCTCTGGCAGGGTCTCACCGAGATCCTCCCCGACAGCGCGAAGGAGTTCATCCCGACTCTCGGCGAAGCGCCGGAGACGGAGGAATTCCGCAAGGCGATCGAGAAGGAAGTCCTTCGGGAACTCCGGGGCGGCGGCGTCCAGGAGTACCTCCCGGCCGCCGGAGCGGAGGGCTTCTCCGAGTACATCCAGCCCGCGGGCATCGAGCAGACGTACCTCACCCCGGCGGGGCAGGAGACGTACCTCACGGCCGCCGAAGGCGAAGGCGCGATGATGGGCTCGTACCTCACCGAGCGGGAGGTCGAGCGCGTCGAGGCGCAGCCGAGCGGCGTGGGCGAGGCGTTCGACGAGTTCTCGCGTACCGCGATGGCGGAGCGGTTCTAGTCAACTCCGGGAACCCTGGAGGGCGATCTCCAGGGCCTCCCTTTCGGGGGCCGTGCGTCGGCCCTCGAAAGGGAGTCGGGCAGTACGTCAGCCCGTCCCACGGGAGATATGACAGCGCGGCGAGAGCCCGCTTGGGGCCGATCGGTCCCGACCCGGTTTGTGGCGTGATGAAAGGAGAAAGCTATGCCTCCTCCGGGAGCCATGGCGCAGGCGAACGCGCCGATCCAGGTGGTCCACCCTTTTTGAGTGGAGGGTGTAAAATCCTCTCTGATTGACTTGAACGCTGAGAGGCCAACAAGGGCGAACCGTGGTGATTGACGAAACAAAGAGAGCGTACCTCGCCGGAATAATCGACGGTGAGGGCACGATCGGCATCCTGAAGGTGAAGCCGAAGGATCATCGTAATGTTTTTCATTACGCGGTGGTCGAGGTTTCCAACACCAACTCGAAGCTGATCGAATGGCTCACCGTGAACGTCGGCTGTCAAAGCGGTTGCGTTGTCCAGAACCGCACGAAGCTCGACAAGTCCGGAGAGAAGTGCAAGCCTTTGTTTCGGATCGCGTGGCGTTCCCTTCAAGCGGAACGTGTGATACGGATCGCGTTGCCGTATCTAGTTCTGAAGAGAGAGCAGGCGGAACTTGTTCTCCGCCTTCGTTCCACCATGCAAAAGAAAGGTGGGGTGAGGGTCTCTGTGTCCAAAGAGGTTTTTCTTTTCCGGGAGAGCCTCTTCCAGAGAATCAAGAAGCTGAACACCCGCGGCATCACGGACGCTGAACGACTGAGCGAGAGGATGCACGAAGCGGACAAGTTACTTCGTGCAATGCGACAGTCTGGACTCACGGGAAAAGGAACCGTGAGAGGTGAGGTCGAAGAACCTTGCCCGCCGATTCAGGGGAAGGATCGGTCATGAAAGTAACAGCACGACTACAAGATCGTCAAGGGGGTGCCCGCCGCGATCGTCCGGTCGTACAAGGAGCCGCTGTACGACTCGGAACTCATTCTGGCGGCGACCCCGGCGCGGGAGTTCACGCTGTACCAGAAGCCGGTCGGTCAGAACCTGAACGATGCGCTGACGGCGAAGACGTTCCTGCACACGAACCAGACGCAGGCCGGATCGCTCGGCACGCCGCTCTCGTTCGACGTGTACGGCTTCAACGCGCGTCTCTGGGGCGGTCTCGCCACGAAGGTCTTGTCGATCGGGAACTTCACGCTCGTCTTCGCGGCGGCGCTGGCCGAGATCATCTTCGGCCAGGACACGAAGTTCCTCACGATCCCGGTCGAGGACGTGCCCTCGGGCGTGGACACGGAGGGGCTCGGCGCGACCGACGCTCCGCACATCGGCTGGGGTGTGAGCGACAACCTGTACCGCTTCGACGTGGGCGGTCGGGCGCTCCACATCAACAGCACGGAGCCGTACTCCGTGAAGATCAGCTTCCCGTCGAGCCTCGCGGGCATCACGGGGAACCTGCTCTTCAGATGGTTTATCCGTGGCATAAGGTACAAGGGGGTGTGAAGAAGAACCTCCCTCTGTACTGGACCACAGGTACAACTTCGGACGGCCCTCATTCTGGGGGCCGTCCCTTGATGCACCTGGAAACGTAGGTCTCGGACGGCAGGCGGCCACAGTCGGCCGCACGCCTTCCTCTACCAAGACGGTTCGGGAAGGAGACGACGATGAGTTGGGCGCAGGTTCCGACTTTCCTCCGCGACAAAGAGCAGCGGGTCTACCTCAATCCGGCGAAGGATTGGGTCCAGCCGTTCGAGCTTCCGACCTCGAAGCCGAACCAGATCGTCGTCATCCCGGCGGGCGGTCGTGTGGGTCCGTTCCCGCTCACCGCGCAGTACGACGGCCCGATCGAGTGCTTCTACCAGAAGGCCGTCGTCTACGACGACGCGGACGTGCCGGTCACGGATTACGACATCGACTTCCTCCTCGAGCACCCGGGGAAGCGCATCCAGTTCTCTCCGCGCTTCGTCCCGCTCATCGCCTGTGTGGGCGACGGCGGGCGGCCCTACGTCCTCCCGGAGACGATCTTCATCCCGCCGGTCCAGTCGCTCAACATCACGTTCGTCAACAACGACCTCGTGAACGAGCGCCGGGTCGAGTTCGTCATGGGCGGGATCAAGTTCTACCCGAATCAGGCTCCCGACAAGATCCGCCGCGAGGTCTGGGAGTACATCGAGCGCCGCGAGCGGACCTACGCCTACTTCAACACGACCGACGAGGAGGCCGTCCTCGCCGCGGGCGCGCTCGACGACCCGAACTTCATGACGATCCCGGACAACGCGGACTTCGAGGTCTTCAAGTTGACCGCGCGCGCGACGGCCGCGTTCCGCTGCCGCATCCGGGACGGCCAGAACGACCGCGCGCTGACGGGCGACAAGCTCCATTCGTCGATCCTCTTCGGCGCGCATCAGGCGACGGCGGCGGGCTCCGGCGTCGGCGGCTCCGGCGGCATCTTCCCGGCCCGCTGGGCGACCTCCTGGCTCATCCGCCGGTCGGTCAAGATGCAACTCGACCTCGACAATCTGAGTGTCGCCCCGAACACGGTGAAGCTCGTCTTCGGAGGCAGGAAGATCAGTTATGTCTCCTAAACAACCTCCTCGTCGCGGGGGTCCCCCTCCGCGCCCTCCCTCGATGGGCGGCGGAATGGGGCAGCCTCACGAGGAGGAGTACTTCTACGAGGGCTGGCGTGACGCCGGTCAGGGAGAGCCGCGTCCGAAGGACGTGATCTCCGATCCGTCCTGCTCGCCGCTCACGCGGAATCCGGCCGACCAGCAGAAGATGGACGACCTCTTCTGTCGGTTCGAGGCGGCGCTCAAGAAACCGCTCGTCTTCTTCGTGAAGAAGCCGAGCTTCGTCGAGCCGCCGTTCTTCGCGAAGCCGCTCATCAAGACGAAGTGCGGGCTTCAGGTCGCTCCCGGCGCGACCGCGGTCATCTTCGACCGGCTGATCGAGGACCGCCAGCGCGCGGTCGTCACGGCGTTCGGTCTCGACGTCGCGCCGCTCGCGCCGATCATGAACTGCCAACTGGAGTTCTGGTTCCAGGCCGCGAATGCGCAGGCGAACGTCGCCGGGGAGGCGGACGTGATTCCGCTCTTCGACGACCAGACGCCGACGGCCTACGGCGGCTCGACGCCGGTCAAGTACGGCCGGACGACGGTGCTCCCGGGCTCGGTCGAGATTCCATGGTGCCTCCTTTCGAACGGTCTTCAGTTCGGCGTTCGCGGCCGGACCCGCCTCCAGATGCTCGTCGAGAACAAGAGCGGCGTGACGGTCACGATCCGCGGGGTCCTCGGATTCTACCAGTACTGGTCGTCCGCTCCCGCGGGAGCCGCGGAGTGGGCGTCGGGGGACCTCCAACTGTAACGGAGACGACGAATGCCTGCGCCGATGAAGCCGCACTTGTTCCCGACGGTCCTCCACAACGCGGACGCGAACGCGATCGGTTCGGTCTTCGACGGAACTCTCTGGCGGCTCGCGGTCGATGCGGTCCTCGGAGGTCCGGTCGGTCCGGCTGCGCAGGGGAATTTCGACTCGGCCGCCGTCGACGAGGCGACCGCGACCGCGCTCTGGGTCCGCGCGGCGGTCACGGGACGTGACACATCCGCGGCGGTGGGAAGTCAGAATGTGCCGATAGAAGCACAGCCCCTCCTTGCATCCGGTCAATCTGCTCTGGCTATTCTCGAAGCTCGTGAAAGCGGTTTTCTCTCATCCATCCGTGGCCGTCGCTTCATCGCCACCCCGCAGACCGCGGGCGCGACTCTCACCGCGCAGGCCGCGTTCGTCGCGACGACGCCGACCCTCATGCTCCGGCAGGCGGCCGGGGCGACCGAGACCGAAGTCATCCGCTCGCTCTCGCTCACCTCATTTGCCGCTACTCCTGCCGCGATCCGTGTCGTCGTCATGCTCGATCCGGACGACCGTTTCTCGGCGGGAGGCACGACGATCGTGCCACAGAATCCGAACGAAGGGTCGGCCGCGGCCTCTGGGATCACGAGCTTCCTGGAGAATCCGACCGCGACGGCCGCCGATGCGGACGAGCGGATCATCTACAACGGCGGCTTCCCCGGCGGGATCGGGGCGAGCCTTACCCTCGGTTTCCGGGACGCACTGATCCTTGTCGGCGTCGGCACTCTTCTGGTCTATATCTTCGACGCGCTCGGTGCCGCGGCCCCCGTCGTCGCTCACGGAACGGAGTGGGAGGAGTACGTCTGATGAACACGAAGTACGAGATGACGAGGTTCGACGCGGAGTCCTACCCCGGGACCGCGATCGTCCGGCTGCGCGCGACCGCTCTGGACTCGGCCGGAGCGACGGTCACGTACCGGAAGAGGATCGTCGTCCTGGTCGAAGGGGAACCGGCCACGGCGTACGAGCCCGCTCCGGTCTTCAGCGAGTCGGAGCGTCGTCTGTCGTACGACGGGGAAGATCCCGCGACCTTCGGTCTCGGAGCCGCCAAGACCATGAAGGCCGAACTGGACGAGAGGCTCTCGGCGGCGCTCTCCGCGCACGGCCTCCTCGCGACGGCGGCTCCGTCCGCACCCAGGATCGACGGACCCGTGGAACTGAAACTCTGAACGGGAGAGACGGAATGACCGAGTCAGCGCCGAAACCGCCCGACGGGTACCGGGAGATCGTCAGTCCGGAGAAGGAGAGATTCTTCAACGTCGGGAACGCGATCGTGCTCCTCCAGTTCAAGCTCGGCCAGCAGGCTGCCGAACTGAAGGCGGCCCGCGCCGAGGTCGAGCTTACCCAGTTGCGAATCCGCGAATCCCAGAGGGAGATGCAGATCGCGCTCAAGCAGCGCGACGAGCACAACCTCGAGATGCGGATCGGCTACGGCAAGGAGGACGTCATCGTGGACGGCACGCGCGTCTACGTGGTGGTCCGTCCGGACGGCTGGGAGCCTCCGAAGGGGGGCGTCCACGGCGGCTCCGAGGCGAAGCTCGTCCCCGGCTTCGGTCTGGTCGAGGTGACGAAGGTTCCAGGGGTGCTTCCGTCCGAAGACGGGAAAAAGTAGGGCTGATATGGAAGTCTCCGTTTCACAGCCGTCCGCGACGATCAACAACATCGCCGGAGACATCACCCAGGTGATCTCGAACGTGCTCCTCCAGGCCATCTCCGGGGGCACGGTCAACTCCTTCTGGGGCTCCGGCGTCGACGGAAGCGTGACGTTTGCGGTCAACACCACGCTCGCGGCGAACGCCAATATCAAGCAGTACACCACCTGCACGCTCGACGCGGGCGTCCGGGTCAAGACCGACACGACCGACTATTGTTTCGTCCTTTACGCCTCGGTCTCGCTCACGCTCGGCGCGAACGCTCAACTTCGGACGGACATGGGAGGTGGTGGTGCAGGCGGGAATTTCGCACCTTCCGGTGGCGGGGTCGGTGGCGCTGGCGGGAACGCCTCCGGATCTATCGCCATATTCGCGAAATCCCTCATCCTCGGTTCCGGCGCGATGATCGGAGG
>JBOGJN010000435.1:0-9262 GCA_050745445.1 Thermoanaerobaculia bacterium | reverse complement strand
CGAGGCCATCTCCGCCGCCGCCATCCCCGAACTCGAAGGCCCTTCCTGGAAAGAGTGAGGGCCTGCGGCTCGTTCGTCTTGCCCGGTCATGATGGCTGGCGTGCGCCTGTCACGGGCCCGAAGGGATCGGGATGCGAAGGATCCGTCCGGCCAGATCGGAAACGTAGAGCGTGTCGCCGGTCGGGTTGACGGCGATCCCCATAGGCCGCTCCAGCCCGGGATCCGTTGCGCGGCCCTGGACGACCTTCAACAGTTTCCCCTCGGCCGAGTAGCGTCGGACCTCCCCTTCCAGTGGAACCGTGAGCCAGAGAGTCCCGGCAGGATCGAGCGCCAGATGCGGCTCCGAAAAGACCTCTCTCCTCCAGCCGGGAACCGAAAACGCGAACCGAAAGCGTCCCTCCAGATCGAAGATCTGAACCCGGCCGTTCCCGTTGTCACAGACGAAGAGTCGTCCCTTCCTGTCGGCCGCAAGCCCGACCGGCTCAAACAGCTGCCCGGCCTCCCCACCGCGCGCTCCCCATGCGGCCTCCTTTGTCCCGTCGGCAGAAAACCGCACAATGCGGTTGTTGCCTGTGTCGGCAACAAAGACGCGGCCCTTGGGCTCGGCCACGATACCCCGCGGGCCAAAGAAATCGTCCCTCCACTCCTGCAGGAACTTGCCCTCCGCGTCGAAAACCTGGACGCGGCCGTTCCACGTGTCGGCCACGTACACTCGGCCGTCGGTGCCGACCGACACGTCGCCCGGCTGCCGGAACTGTCCCGGCCCATCTCCCGTGCGACCCCAGGCCGACCCAGGTTTCAAGCCCTCGTCGAACTCCTGCATACGGTCGTGACCGAAGTCACAGACATACAAGCGGCCCTTGCCGTCAAACGCGATCCCCCGCGGCTGGTCGAGCTTGCCGGTCGGGCTCGCCTCCCGCGTGACCACGACGACAGGCGCCACGGCCTCGACGGAGTCTCGGGCGCCGGCCGCGCCCGCCCGCGCGAATCGATCCGCCCTCGCGAGCAGCATTGCGCGCCGGGTCAGGTCTCGCGATGGAGCGCCGCGCAGCACACGGTCCTCGATCACTCCTGCCGGCAGGTGGCCCGTGTTCCGGAAGACCAGGATCTTCGGGTGATCGTAAACGGAGAAGGACTCGTCGGCAAGTTCATCCGGGACCTGGATTCCCAGCAGAGCGGGGCGGGACGCGATGTCTTGAATCAGCGTGTAGCCGAGATCGCCGGCGAACAATCGTTCAAAATACCGAACGGTCAGAGGAAACTTTTTCGGAGCACGCGTGACGGCCCCGTAGATCCGCTTGGTTTGAAAGACGGCGTAGTCGGACGACGCCAACTCCTCGGAGATCTTTCTGATCTTCTGGGGCGTGTCGGGCTCATAGTAAGACAGCGTCACGATCCGGTAGCGCTCGGGGCTCCTCTCACCGGGCAGCGCAAAGGGGAAACCCTCGTCCCAGTCCTGGCTCGCGATCTTGGCGCCGGCCGGAATCTGGCGATAAAACCACTCCGATGCCGCCACCTCGGAGTGCGGGCGCGTGTAGATCCTCATGAAGGCGGCCAGCCAGAGCAGCGTGCCGGCAACCACGAGGCCTCTGGCGACTCTCCCGATCCCGCTCTTCGCGGCCCAGTCCTCCAGCAGCACCGTGCCCCAAAGAACCACCAGGGGATAGATCGGCAACAGATACCGCGGGAACTTGACGTCGAAGGAGCCCGTGATCAAAAAAAACGGCAGCACCCAGGCCAGGAGCACCACCTCGGCTATCCGCCGCCTTCGAACCGTCCGGAGACAGCAGGCGATCGTCCCCGCCACCGCCGCCAGGCCGAGCGGCGGCCCCATGCCCCAGAGCACCATCTCCTCGAGGTCGTAGAGATATTTCGGCACACCCACGTATTGGTTTGTGTAGGGGAAGAGACCCGCGTGGCGCACCATCCGGCTCTGCTCGAGGATGTCG
This sequence comes from Thermoanaerobaculia bacterium, assembly GCA_050745445.1. Classification (GTDB taxonomy): domain Bacteria; phylum Acidobacteriota; class Thermoanaerobaculia; order UBA5066; family Gp7-AA6; genus JBOGJN01. Next base: position 7,313 of record JBOGJN010000435.1, on the reverse strand, counting down.
TTTCGAAAGGCCCGGAAATCGAGAACCGCGTAGGGTTGGCCGATGAAGAAGGCGACGAGCAGCGCGAATCCGGCACACGCGCCGGACAGGAGCGGCCGCAGCCGTTTGCCCTCGACGCGGAAGCGGTCGATCACCGTGATCCCGATCGGCAGGAGAAGCGGCAACGCGCTGAATTTCGTCGCGATGGCCAGACCGGCCGAGAGACCCGCCCCCACGTAGTGGCGAAGGTTCCCGGACTCGAGGACCCGCACCAGAAAGTTGAGTGTCAGCAGGACCCAGAAGGCCAGCGGGATATCGCTCGTCGCGAAGTGCGAGTTCTGCACGTGCAGAACGGTCGCCGCCAGCAGAAACCCGGCGAGCAGACCGACCCGCCGTCCAAACAGGCGCGCTCCCAGCGCTGCGATCAGAACAGCGGTCGCCGCCCCCCAAAGAGCCGAAAGCGCCCGCCCGGTCAAGATGCTGGCGTCGAAGCCGCGAAGGGACGCGTGAAAGTTTCCGAGCAGAGAGGTCACGCCCTTGATGACGTAAAGAGGAAGGGAGCCATAGGCGAAGAAGTGCGGGTTGAGCTGCGGCGGAGAAAAAGACAGGCGGTCGATGGCAAATCCGATTGCGCGTTCGTCCGGGTGAAAGAAGTGGTGCTGGTCCCAATCCAGCCGAAACAGCCGGACGGACACCGCAAACAGAAACAGGGCGACGAACCACCAGCGGAGTCGAATCGCTCGGAGTCTCATCGGCGCGTCTGCCTTGGAGGGTACCAGAAACACCGCCGGTTCCATGGATCTGCGATCCGTCCGCGCTTTTCGGGACGATGGAACTGCCGCCGGCGCAGGGAAGGCATCTCGTATAATCGAGAAGTGTCTCGCTGACCGGTTACACTCTGGCCAGTCTTGCTCGTCACCAGCAACCGATCGGTCAACCCTGCTGAGAGTTTCTTGAAGACCCGGCGACAGGCATGCGCTTGATGGCGAGACGCACTCTCGGCTTGCTCGTTCTCTTCACCTCAATCGTCACGCCGCTTTTAGCAACAGACCGAGGTCCGGGTCCTTCCGCGGCGGTTCGAGCGACGCCACGGACCGGCCCCGGTGTCGAGAACGCGACCGCCGGTGCCGCCGTGCCCCGGCAACCGTCCCCGGACAACTCAACCGGGGAGCGGCCGACGAGCTCGCTCGCCGCCGCCGCGATCTGGTTGCTCGCGCTGGCCCTCGTCGGAGTCGCAACGCTCCCGCTCGCCTACGCGCTCTTTCCGTACCTGGACGATCGGGGAGCGGGCTTCGCGAAGGTGCTGGGACTTACCCTGTCCACGTTCCTGTCGGCTCTGCTCGTCCGATACGGGCTCTTTCCCCAGGGCAGCCGGGTCACCTGGGTGAGCCTCGGTTTGCTTTTGGCCGTAAGTCTCCTCTGCCTCTTTTCGGGCCATCGGCACATGGCAACGTTCTGGGGTCAGCGCCGGCGAACGTTGCTGGCGGGAGAGGCAGTCTTCGCGCTCGGCTTCGTGCTCTTCCTCGGTCTGCGTTCGTTTAATCCCGAAATCTCCTGGGGTGAAAAACCCATGGATTTTTCGATCTTGAATATCCTCGTCAGGACACGCGTCCTTCCCCCTTCGGATCCCTGGTTTTCGGGAGCTCCTCTCGGTTACTACGTCTTCGGACAGCAGATGGTGGCTTTCCTGACGCTCGCCACCTCGCTGTCGACACGCTTCACGTTCAACCTGGCCTTCGGACTGCTGGGGGGAACAATCGCGCAGGGCGCATTTTGCCTGGCGCGAGGCTGGGCGGGCAGGTTGCGCGCCGGTGTGGCAGGAGCGGCGTTCACTCTCGTGCTCGGCAATCTGGCAGGGCTGCGGGAGTGGCTGGTCAATCAACACGTGCGAGGAGAGTCGAGACATCTCGACTGGCACTACTTCTGGGCGACCTCACGGGTCGTGCCCGAGACGATCAATGAGTATCCGCTCTGGAGCCTCCTGTTTGCCGACCTCCATGCCCACATCCTGGCGCTGCCTCTGTTTCTTCTCGTCGCGGCAAGCGCACTCCAGCTTCTGCGCGCCCACGCGGATTTGGTCGTACGCCCGTCCCGTCGGCTTCTCTGCGCCCTGGTCGCAGGTTTTGCCATGGCGATCCAGGCTCTGACCAACGCCTGGGACATACCCATGTTGGCGGGCTTGCTGCTTCTGCTTTTCTTTCTGACCGTGCTTTCCGAGCCCCGCTTCGGCCTCGGCGCTCTTTCCCGCGCCGCGGCCTCCGGCTTTGTCGCGCTGGCGTGCGGCTTCACCGCTCTGCGCCCGCTCTGGATTCGCGGGGGAGGCAGCCCCGGCTTCGGTTGGAACGTGGAGCACGGCGCCCGCGGGAGGGACGTCCTGACCCATTTCGGCCTTTTCTTCTTTCTTTCTCTGGCCTGGTGGGCAACGTCGGCCTCCGCGCACCTTGCGCGCAGAGGCGTGGGCAGCGGACCGCGCCTGCTCGTTTACCTGATGGCGGCGCTCGTTCTGGCCGCAGGGTTTCTGTCGGCAGAGGCGCTTTGCATCTGCGCCATCCTGCTTTTTCTCTTCGCGGTCTTCCGCATGGCGGGAGAACCGGAAGACCGCCTGGCCTTTGGATTCCTCGCCACCGCGTTCTTTTTCGTCCTTTTTGCGCAGCGGGTCTTCATCTACGACCGGATGAACACGTTTTTCAAGCTGTACCTCGAGGCCTGGCCCCTCTTCGCCCTGGGCACGGCCGTTCTGGTCTTCGGCTCCCCAAATCGCGCCGGTGTCTTCGAGACCTGGCCGGGGGTGCTGCGCGGCGTCTTTTTCCTGTTGCTGGCCTGCGCCCTTTTCACGACGGTCACGGCGGCGCGGGGAGCAATCTTCGCCCCGAACAACCCGTCACGTGCGGCCGGGCCCCTCCAGGGCCCATCTCTCGATGGGCTGCGCCAGCTCGAGAAACTGCGGCCCGGCGAATACCGCGCCGTTCTCTGGCTACGCCAGAAACTCCCCGGGACACCGGTCGTGCTCGAGGCGCAGGGGGCTTCCTATCAGGATTTTTCGCGAATTTCGATGCTGACCGGCCTTCCCACGGTGCTGGGCTGGGAACACCATGTCAAACAGCGCGGCAACCCCGAGACGGAAGTCGTGAACCGCCGGCAAGCCGTTCAAGAGATCTACTTGGGTACCGACCTTGAGAGGACGAAGCATCTTCTCCGCCACTACCACGTCGGATACGTCTACGTCGGGTGGCTCGAACGGCAGACGTATTCCGGACCGGGGCTGCGAAAATTCGAAACGGCCAAGGATCTCTTCACACCCTGCTACGAGAACCGCGACGTCAAGATCTATCGGGTCATCGGCGGAGACTCGCAGGACATCATCGCTCCCGTTCGCGAGGCGATCCCGGCGGAGCTCGCACCTCAGGGTGACGAACCGGAAGAGCCGCCGGTCATCCGCGACAAGCCCGCGGAAGGGCCCGCTCCTTTTTCGGGGATGCGGGAGCCGCGGGGCGCCGCCGTAGACGACCGCGGCCGACTCTGGGTGGCCGACTTTGGCCACTCGCGGCTCCGCATCTTCGACGCCTCCGGCGGGCTTCTCGGCGGCTGGGGCGGTCGCGGCAACGGCACGTTCGGTTTCCGGGAACTCTGCGGCGTGGCGATCCGCGGAAACGACGTTTATGTGGCCGACACCTGGAACGGACGGATCCAGGCCTTCTCGCTCTCCGGCGAGTGGAAAGCCACGGCGGCCAAAGACCTGTATGGACCCCGCGGGGTCGCTGTCGCCGCCGACGGCACGGTCTGGGTGACAAACACCGGAGACAAGCGGGTTGTGGTTTTTGACAAAGACCTCAAGGAGCGCCAGCGTATCGGCCACGTCGGCAGCGGTCCACTGGAGTTTTCCGAACCGGTCGGCATCGCCGTGGGTCCGGGCGGCTCGATCTATGTGGCCGACCCGGGCAACCACCGGATTCAGATCCTCGACGCGCGGGGAGGCTTTCTGGGGGCGCTCGCGGTCCAGGGCTGGCAGAGCGGCGCCGAGCCGCATCTCGCGGTGGATGACGACGGGACCCTCTACGCCGCCGATCCGGCGGGCAACTCCCTGCTCGAATGGACGGCCGCCGGCGTCCTCAAAGGGCGCCAGACGCGGGATGACGCGGGTCGGGAGCTCTCGGGTCCCACGGGTGTCACGATCGATCGGAAGAACCGTTTGCTCTACGTGATCAACTCCGGAAACAATACCGTTTCGAAGTTCAAGCTGCCGGGGAGGAGGACACCGTGACCGACTCGGAGTCGGAGGTCAGCACCATACCCCCAACCGCCGGAGCCGGAGCGCGCGGACGCCGCCCGTGGCTCTGGATCCTGCTCCTTCTCGCTCTGGCGACCCACTTCTACCGTCTCGGCGACCGAGCGATGCACCACGACGAGTCCATCCATGCCCAGCAGTCGAACTCGCTCGCGAAAGACGGCAACTGGCGGTACGACCCCGCCTACCACGGTCCCTTCCTCTACTACGCGACGGCTCTGATCTACAAGCTCGCCGGCGTCTCCAACACCACGGCGCGTTTCCTTCCGGCCGTCTTCGGCATCCTCTTGATCGCATTTGCCTGGCCCCTGTCCCGATGGATCGGAAAGGAGGCCGCCGTCGCCTACGGCATCCTCGTTCTCGCCTCGCCCCACCTGACGTACTTCTCGCGTTTCATCCGCGAAGACATGTTCTCGCTCGTCTTCACGTTGGGAACGATTCTTGCGTTCCAGCGTTTCCTCGAGACCGACCGGACCGGCTGGCTGACGTTGTCGGCGGCGGCTTTCGCGCTCGCAGGCGCAACGAAAGAGAACGCATACATGACGGGCGTCCTCTTCGTCGCCTTCGGGCTCTGGCTTCTTGGGGAGCGGGCGATCTTGCAGAAACCGCGCGGCTCCGCCGTGGCTTCGGCGATCCGCTCCTCTTTCGCCTGGACCCGGGCCCGCTGGACAGGCGTTCTCTCCGCGGGACTCGTGTTTCTCCTCATCTGGGGTCTGATGTACACGGCCTTTGGCCGTTACCCGGGAGATTGGTTCGCGGTCGAAAAAGCCGTCCGGTACTGGATGGGACAACATTCGATCGCAAGGATTCCCGGAGCCTGGTACTACCACTTGCCGCAGCTCCTTTACTACGAAACCGGCTTCTTGCTGGCCGCTGCCTTCGCGTTTACGGCGAAACAGTGGCGCCGGGAGCCGTTGCTTCGGCCGCTCTGGTTCGTTGCGCCCGTTTTCATCGCGCTCTTGATGTGGAAGGACTTCGACAAGCCGGAGATGACGGGTCGCGCCATTTTCTTGCTCTTCGTTGCCTGGCTCGTCGGGCTCTTGCTCGCGCCGCGCCTTTTCGGAGATGCGGAAGTGGATCTGCCCCCGTTCGTCCGGTTCCTGATCTTCTGGACGATCGGCTCGCTGGCGCTCTATGCCTGGGCCAAAGAAAAGGTGCCGTGGCTCTCGGTCCACCCGCTGCTCCCCCTGATGATCCTCTCGTCGATCGGGCTTGCAAACCTCTGGCGCGACCGGCGGCGCAAGGGTGCGCTCGCTGGTCTCCTCTCGGTGGCGCTTCTCTTGGCCGTCAACACGAGCGGCATGTTGCTCGCCTGCTTCCGCTACGGAGCCTACGATTGCGAGAGGGAGCCGAAGCACGGCGAACTGCTCGCCTACGTGCAGACGAGCGAGGATCTCGTCCGCGCGCTTTCACCGCTCGAGAAGGCCCGCGAACGGGTCTCCGCCGGACAGCCACTCATCACGGTCACCGGCGAGGCTTCCTGGCCCTTGACCTGGTACCTCCGAGACGTTCCGACCAAATGGGCCGGCCGCGTGGAGGAAGCGTCCACGCCGATCCTCGTGGCCGACTGGGATTCGCAGGGTGTGCTGGAGAAGCAGCTGACCGAACGTTACAACGCCAGGCGGGTTCCCATCCGAGCCTGGTGGTTTCCGGAAGCCGTCCGGGCCGCTGCCGGCGGACCGGTGACGCACCCGTCGCTTCGCGAGTTTCTGAGATGGTGGCTCCTTCACGAGATCTGGAGCCCGATCGGATCGCAGGATGCGACCTTCTATGTGCGCAAGGACCTGGAAGGCACGGGCCCGCTCGAGCCCATCGCCCTCCGGGTGCTGGACACGTCGGCCCGCGACTATCCCTCGGAGGCCTCCACCATTGCGGCCGCCCGCGAATGGGGACGGGAGGGCTCGGGCCCCGGCGAGCTCTCGGAGCCGCGAGGCCTCGCCAGCGACACGCGTGGCAACCTCTATGTGGCCGACACGAAAAACAACAGGATCCAGGTCTTCGACGGCAACGGACAGTGGCTCCGCCAGCTGGGAACGCAGGGGTCCGGAGACGGCCAGTTCAAGGAGCCCTGCGGTGTCTTCGTGGATCCCGACGGCAGTCTCTGGGTGGCCGATACATGGAACCAGCGGATCGCCCATTTCGGACCCGAGGGCCAGTGGCTCGGCTCCATCGGCGGACCCGAGAACGGATTCTTCGGGCCGCGCTCCGTCCTCGTCTCGCGCGGGTTCCTCTACGTCGCCGACACGGGGAATAAGAGAATCGTCCGGTTTGACCTCCGGGGCAACCGCCTCTCCACCTGGGGCGGCGACGGAACAGGCCCCGGGCAATTCGTCGAGCCTGTGGGTCTGGCCGCCGACGCCTCGGGGAATCTCTACGTCGCCGACACCGGCAACCACCGGATCCAGGTGTTCGACGCGGAAGGGAAGTTTCTCCGGCAGTTCCCGGTCTCGGGTTGGAAGGACTTCTACACGGAGCCTTACATCGCCGTCGGGCCCTCCGACACTCTATTCGCGACCGACTCCTCGGCGTCCCGAATCGCCGAGTACGACACGTCAGGGGCTTTCCGGCGCTCCTGGAAACCCGAGCGAGGCCTCAAACAACCCACGGGGATCACGATCGATCCCTTCGGGCGCTTGGCCGTGTCCGACCGAGGCACCCACAGGCTGTTCTCCTGGCCGCTGACGGCTGTCGTGCCTTAACGCTCGCCATCACCCCTCGCGAGAATGGCGCATGACCGGCTTACGTCGGGTCGTCTTGCGCTTCGCCTTCCGAGGTCGCGGCTTCGCCGGCTTGCGAGTGGCACGACGGGGTTTTTTCATGGGGAGAGCCTACGCCTCTCGCCATTGCTGTGCGGTCGGCTCGGCATTGCCCGTGGTCACCGCATCGGCAGGAGTGGCTCGCCAAACAACCAGTTATCAGCGTTCTTGTCATGTTCCAGCGCAACCGCAGAAACACCCAACTTCGCGAGGGCCGTCGCGCGACAGAGATCTCTCTCCATTTCCCTACCGTACACAACTAAGACCAATCTGCGCTGCCAGGGCTTCGGGAG
>JBOGJN010000434.1:0-1135 GCA_050745445.1 Thermoanaerobaculia bacterium | reverse complement strand
GCCGACCCGGTGAGCCTCTCTGCCGGCAGCCGTCTCGGCGCAACGCTCTGCCGAGGGTTCTATTCCTCCAGGGCGACGGCTCCGAAGGGGGACTTGCCGCCGAGGGCGATCCAGAATCCACCGAACGCGAAGCCCACGACGATCAGCAGGACGAAGAGCGACCGCCCGGCGTACCACCGGGAGAAGTCGAGCGTCAAGGGGAAGCGGGCGATGAGGCCGAAGACGAGGAAGGTCGCGTAGAGGGCCAGGATCCCGAAACGGGCGGCGACGAAGACCATCAACGCCCCGAACAACAACCCCGCTGGCAGGTCCACCAGAAGGTTCTCGCTGAGCCCCAGGTAGATGAGCGTACATGCCAGACCGCTAAGAGCAATTGCGAGCCATCTCCTGCGAAGCAAGACGGAGAGCAGAACGAGAAGCGACATGATGCCGAGGGTCGGGATCGCGTTTCCAAGAGCGTCCAGTAGCACAGAGACGAGTTGGCTCAGGGTTCCGAGCGCCTCGAAACTAGGCGGAATCGGTGTCATCGCGGGCACGTTCGCGAACGCGGGCACGCTCTGGTCGACAAAGAGGACAAGAGCCGAAAGAGCGCCGGCGAGGATTCCAACGAGGATGTCGCGCCCCACGAGCGGATCCCGCAACCGGCCCGAGAGAAGCCGGGTCCAGGAGATCAACAGATCAGGCCAGCGGCGCCTCGCGAACGGCTCGAGCGCCATGTAGGTCAGCCAGATGAAGGCCGCGCCGAGGAGCGAGAAGGCCAGGGCCTCGCCGAACATCCCGAACTCTCCCAGGAGGTCTGCGACGTGATGCGCCCCCAGGAGCCACCGCAGCATGAAGACGACCAACAAGAAAGCCGCCACGCGGAACGCTCCCCGGCGGTCCCCGCGCCCCAGTCGCACGTTGCGCCGGGCGAGGACAAGGCCGCCGAACAGCAGCGAAAGAACCAGAGTCACAAAGGTGGCGAGGGCCAGGATCTGTCCGATGCCCCGGGGAGCCTCCTGCATGCGCGTGGGCCGCTCCCATGGCCCGAGCACCGCGAAGTAAACGGGCTTGCCACGGTACGAGGCGGCGGTCACGTGGATTGGTACTTCGGGATGGCCGGCGAAGCTTCCGTCCCACTCGGCGCGCGTGTCGA
>JBOGJN010000433.1:0-4352 GCA_050745445.1 Thermoanaerobaculia bacterium | reverse complement strand
GCCATATTCGGGAGCAACGCAGACGCCCGCCAGACCAAGCCGGCCGGCCTCGCGAAACAAGTCCTTCGGAAACTCTCCCGTCTGGTCGATCCCGGCAGCTCGCGGACGCACTTGCTCCTGCGCAAACGCCCGCACGGACGACTGGAGGAGAGTTTGATCTTCGCTCAGCTCGAAATCCATGGCGGGCTGAGTATACGACGCCACACGCCGTAAATCGGGAATCGGAAAACGGAAATCGAGAAGGCTTGCTTCTCTCGCTCTTCGATTACCGATTCCCGATTCCCGTTTCCCGATCCTTCAACGAACGGATGAATTCGACTATTCGCTCTCTATTCACAATTCACAACTCACAATTCACAATTCGTTCAACCGTCAACCCTCTTAAGCCACAATCCCTTCAAATACTCTCCCTCGGGACACTCAAGCGACACCGGGTGATCTGGGCCCGCCCCCTGGCGCACCATGAGCAGAAGAGTCGCCCGGGCCTCCATGCTCGCCGAGAAGACGACCTTCTGAAAGAGATCGGCGCCGAGAAGACCCGAGCAAGAGCAGGTCAAGAGCCAGCCTCCGGGCGCGAGAAGCGACATGGCCAGCCGGTTGACGTCCTTGTAGCCGCGGCAGGCGCGAGGCAGGTCTCCCCTTTTCTTGGCGAAGGCGGGAGGATCGCAAATGACGATGTCCCACCGCTGCCGCTGCGCCACTCGTCCGCGCAGATCCTCAAAGACGTCCGCTCGAACGAAATCGGTTTCATCGGCGTCAAATCCATTGGCCCGGCGATGCTCCCGGGCAAGAGCGAGCGCCGCTTCCGAAGTGTCCACATCCACGGCGCGCCGGGCACCGCCCGCCAGAGCGGCAACGGAGAAGGCCCCGGAGTAGGAGAAGAGATTCAGAACCGACCGGCCGCTGGCGAGCGCGCGCAGACGGCTGCGGTTCTCCCGCTGGTCCAGAAAGAATCCGGTCTTCTGGCCGCCCACAACGTCCGCGAAAAACCGCAGGCTGTTCTCCGTAAAGGCAACGCGAACGCGACTGCGGTCCTCGTCCCCCTCTCCCTCTGGGAGAGGGCGGGGGTGAGGGGCGGACTCAAGGCGGCGCCCTCCTCTATCCCGCTCGGAACCTGTCTCGCGGAGAATGAGGCGTTGTGGTGCGAAGGCTTGCCGCGCCGCCTTCTCGAGCTCCGCCTGCCACCGTTCGGTGCCTTCGGTCGTCAGCTCCAGGACTGCCGTGTCTCCGTAGAGGTCCAGGATCACGCCGGGGCAGAGATCCCCCTCCGAATTGACGGCGCGAAAACCCGTCGTCCCGGCTGGCACGACTTGTTCGCGCAGGCTTCTGGCCGCCCCGAACCGCTCTTCGAAGAGAGCCCGATCCGGCGTCCTTGCGTCGAAGGTCCACAGGCGGGCCACAATCTGCGATTCTGGCGAGTAGGCGCCGCGCGCAAGCGAGCGCCCTCCTGCGTCCAGAACCTCTGCGTGGCCGTCGGCACCGTCGCCCTCCCGCTTCGCGATCGCTCCCGAGAAGAGCCATGGATGGCGCCGGAGGACCGACTCCTCGCGCCCGGGCTTTAGAGTCAAGCGGATCAGCGAAGGATCCTCGGCCTTCGGACAACAGCCAAACGCACCTGACCCCCTCCTTGCTTGGCCCCGCAATGGGCCCTTTCTTTTGTCGAGAGTCGAGAGTCAAGAGTTAAGAGTCAGACCAAGAGCTGCCGGGACCGGCCTGGATACCCAACCCTCGACTCTCGACGCTCGACTCTTGACTCTCCTCACGGCTGGTTTGGCGCCCAGTCGTACTCGAGAAACTCGGGCTCCTTGGTGGAGGCGGCGAGCCAGGCGGCGGTCGCCGAGTCATTCACGTAGCGGGAAACAAGCTTTACAAGCGAACCGCCATCGCGCTCGAACTCCTTCCGGTTCCAGTAGAAGATCTTGGACAGCGCCACGCGCCCCTTGCCGCGGTCGATGACGTTGCGGGCCGGATCGTTCACGAACACCCGCCCCTGCTTCTCCAGCGCCTCCGAGAGGCCCTCCCCCGTGTACGCGCGCGGCGCCAGCGGCGGGCAGGACTTCGAGGCGCAGACGATCGCGAAGTGGATGCGCGCGTCCTTCGACTCGCGCAGCCGGTTCTCGATGTCGTCCAAGGTCAGCATCTCGCCGGCGACTTTGTGCTTGGCCTTGTTGAAGGCGCCGCTGACATCCCTGATCGACTTCCCCGGGTTCTCGAGCAGCGTCTGGATCGCCAGAGCGTTGTAAGCGTTGATATAGAAAGCCTTCTTCTCCTCTGGGTTCATCGCCGTGGGCTGCGCGTCCCCGAGGTTAGCGAGATAGGCCGCCAGGCGCTTCTTGTCCTGCCCGGTCGCCGCCCGGTAGTCGAACCCTCCCGCCCGCGCGCGGTCGGCGAGGATCGCGTCGAAGACGGCGGGGTCGGGCTGCGTGGCGGCACCGAGCGCCGGCGATAGACCGAGGGTGAGGACGGTGGCGGCGAAGAGCTTCTGCACGGCGGACTCCCTTCTCGGCAGGATACGACAGGAAAGCGCGTCCGAATTCGGTGATGCTCAGGGCGAAAGCGCGCGGGCGAGCAGGACGGTCAGAAAGCTGATCAGGGCGCAGATCGGAAAGGTCAGCGCCCAGGCGGCAACCAGCTGCGCCGTGACCCCCCAGCGCACCGCGGAGATCCCCCGGGCCGCGCCCACACCCACGATGGCCGTCGAGATGGTGTGGGTCGTGGAGAGCGGGATGCCGAGCCTCGAGGCGAGTGTGATGGTGCTCGCGGCCGCCATCTCCGCGGCGAAGCCCTGATGGGTCTCCAGCTTGCTGATGCGCATGCCCATCGTCTGGATGATCCGCCACCCTCCCGTGATCGTCCCCAGGGCCATCACGCCGGCGCAAAGGAAGATCACCCACGCGGGGATCTGGAAGGAGGGCAGGACATCTCCCAGGACGAGGGCCAGCGTGAAAGCCCCCATGAACTTCTGCCCGTCGTTGGAGCCATGGGAAAAGGCCATGAATGCGGACGAGAGAACCTGGAGCCACCGGAAGGGTCCCCGCACCTTCCCGGGAACGGCGTTTCGAAAGAGCCAGAAGATCGCCGTGATGACGGCGAGCCCCCCCAGGAAGCCGAGGAAGGTCGAGAAAACCAGGCCGAGCCCCACCTTCTTCCATCCCTCCGCCACCAGGGCGCCCGGGCCGGCCGTCGCGATCCCGGCTCCCGCGAGCCCCGCCACCAGGGCGTGTGTCTCGCTGGTCGGGATTCCCCAGCGGGCCGCCACGCTCGACCAGACGATGATCCCGACCATGGCGCCTCCCACCGTCGTCAGGTCCACCAGCTTCGTGTCGATGATTCCCGTGCCGATGGTCGCGGCAACAGCCGTTCCCGAGAGGACTCCCACCAGGTTCAGGGCGGACGCCATGATGACGGCCTGCAGGGGGGAGAGCGACCGCGTCGAGACCACGGTCGCGATCGCGTTGGGGGCGTCCGTCCAGCCGTTGACGAACTCCGCCCCCAGGATCAGGAGCAGGACGACGAGGAGGCCCGGGCCGATCTCCGCCATTCTCGAGTGAGGGACGGCGGCCTAGGTGTTCTTCAAGACGACGCTCTCGAGGACGTGGGCCACCGCCTCGCACTGATCCATGCAACGCTCCATGTTCTCGTAGATGTCCTTCCACTTGATGACTTCGATGGCTGGCATCTGGTCGGTGAAGAGCGAGGCCACCGCGTCGTGAAAGACCGCGTCCCCCTCGTTCTCCAGCTTCTTGATCGCGATACAGTGCGCAATGACCCCCTTCATCTTCCTCAGGTCCGAGACCGCCTCGACCAGCTCGCCCGTCGCGGCCACGACGAGGCCGCCCATCGTCTTGGCGAGCGCCGTGGGCGCGGAGATGTGGAAGAGGGAGATCCGGCGGACGGTTCCGTCGATGAGATCGATGACATCGTCCAGACGGACGGCCAATCGGTGGATGTCTTCGCGATCGATCGGGGTGATGAACGTGCGGTCGATCCGGCGCAGGATCTCGTGAGAGATCTGATCGCACTCGTGCTCGAGCGTCTTGATCCGCTCCGCGACCTGCGGCAACGGCTCCTCCCCCGCGAGGAATCGGTCGAGGATGCGGGCGCTCTCGTGGATGCGGCGGGCCATCTCCGTGAAGCGCTCGAAGTATTTCTCGTCCCGCGGACGCAAGTTCAGCCTCGATCGGCCGTCATGCTACCGCAACTCTTCATGCCGTCCTGACATCTCTTTTCCACAGAACCCGGCCGCGGAAAAACCACACTCGCGAAGGCCTTTGACGCCGTCAGCCCCTGGGGCTACCTGCCGATAACAGATCTCCACACCCTGAACAAGGGGCTTGACACGAGACTTCGAT
>JBOGJN010000432.1:0-1021 GCA_050745445.1 Thermoanaerobaculia bacterium | reverse complement strand
AGACGCTCGCGTTGCCGTCGTGAACGATCCAGAGCCGCCGGGGGGCGCCGGGAGCGGGGCGATAGAAGATGTGGCGAGAAGCCGGGTGGCCGTTCAACTCCAGGGAGCCATACGTCCAGACTTCGAGGTCGCGGAAGACTTCGTCGCCTCCGCATCGGGGCTTGAAGATCGAGTCCGGCTCGCCCCGGCGCAGGACGAGCCGGCCGGCGTCGCTCTGCCAGCCGTCGTATTTCTCGTCCACGAGCCGCCGCAGCGTAAGGTAACGGTCGCGGTAGCCCGGTCCCATCGGGAGCGGGAGGTCCGGCTTCTCGCGGCGCTGCCAGAAGTCCGACTGGAACCCCTCGCGCTCTCTTGCCTCGGTCAGCTGGAGGAAGGCCTTTTCCTCCTCCGGCAAGATGATCGGCGCCACGAACTCCGTCAGCCAGACCCGGTCGTCTTCGGGCAGCGCCGCGATGCGTTGCTGTCGCGAGGGCTCGGCCGCGTGGACGAAGGCGAGGCCGAGGCCGAACCAGCCGGCCGCGAGCACGAGCCGGATGCACGCGGGCGCCACAACGGTATGGTGACACACAAGCCTGTCCAGGCCAGCTATCGAAGACGGCGGAGAAGAAGAGCGTGAGACGTCCGGGAGATACGGGCAATGAGAGCGTAGCGCTAAACGTAGCCGCAAGTGCTACAACTGCTCTCGTGAAATACGTCAGCGTGCGGGAGCTTCGGAACCGGCCCGGGCGCGTGTGGTCGACGCTCTCCCCAGCCGAGTTTGTCCTCCGGTGGCCCAAACGTCGAGGCATGCCCGGGAGGTGACCCTCTGTGATAGCATTGATTTTGCCGATCTCAGGCAAGGAGCACGCGAGCTAATGAACAGCCCTGCGAAGTGGAAGTGGAACTGCAGGAACTGCGGACGGTCGAACGCGACCGTTCCCGCTGAGGACGGGAAGGCCACTTGCGAGCACTGCTCCAGCCTCCAGAGCCTCCGGCCAGGCCCGCCGAAGGAAGCCAAAGCTCTGCGCCCGCAGACGGCGGA
>JBOGJN010000431.1:0-10707 GCA_050745445.1 Thermoanaerobaculia bacterium | reverse complement strand
CATGCGCAAGATGGCGGCCTACGTGCTGGGTCAACTCGGCAACCGCGCCGCCGCGCCGCGTCTCCAGGTCCTGCTCGAGGATCCCGTGGCGGACGTGCGCTGGAACTCCGCGATCGCCCTTGCTTCGCTTTCGGACCGCTCGGGCCTACCGGTGCTCCGTTCGATGATTGACCGGTCGGCCCTGGCCATCCAGGCACAGCTCTCGAGCGAGCAGTCAGAGGTGGCGATGGTCGGGGCGTTGAAGGCCCTCGCGCTCTTGCGCGACAAGGAGAGCCTCCCGATGCTCGAAAGGGTGGCGCGCGAGGATCCGGATCTTCGGGTCCGGGAGGCGGCGCGGCAGGCGGTTGAATCGACGCGCGCCCTGCGGCCGGAACTTCCGGCGAAGTCTTCCGCGAATCTTGAGCGCCGCGACGGGGTTTTGGTAATCTGAGGACTGATGGCCACGGTCGAACAGGAACTGTCCGCGCCGGACCTCGACACCGACGGAGTCACCCGGCGCTCGACCCTGAAATGGATGACGCTCGCCTGGATCTCCTTCGCGGCGGCCACGGCCGCGGGTCTGACGGCGACGCTGCGGTTCATGTTCCCGAACGTGCTGTTCGAGCCGCCGACCCGCTTCAAGGCCGGAGACCCATCCAGCTACAGCCCCGGCGTGGACGAGCGGTGGAAGGAGAAGTACGGCGTCTGGATCGTGCGCAACACGACGTCCGTCTACGCTCTGGTGGCCACCTGCACGCACCTGGGGTGCACGCCCAACTGGCTGCCCGCCCAGAACAAGTTCAAGTGCCCCTGCCACGGCTCGGGCTACTACGTCTCAGGCATCAACTTCGAGGGGCCGACGCCCCGGCCGCTCGAGCGGGCCGAGATCACGATCTCGCCCGAGGATGGCCAGATTATCGTCGACAAGGCCGTCCGCTACCTTTACGAGCGCGGCCAGTGGAGCGATCCAAGGGCCTTCGTCAAGATGGCATAGCGTTTTCTCTTCTAGAAGCGGAGGTCATTCTTGGTTCCTCGTTGGCGCCAGTTGCAACAGCAGATCGTCGCGAGCCAGTTCTGGAAGTCCATCTTCCGGGTCGGCGTGCCCGACTCCAACCGCAAGCGTGTGCTCGCGATGCTTGGCAACGTCGTCCTGCACCTGCACCCCGTCAAGACGCGCAAGTCTGGGGTGAAGATGCGGTACACGTGGTGCGCCGGCGGCGTCACCTTCTTCCTTTTTCTGGTCCTGACGTTCACGGGTTTGCTTCTGATGTTCTACTACCGGCCCACCGTGGAGTACGCCTTCGTGGACATCCTGGACCTGCGCGAGCAAGTGCCGTTCGGGATCATGCGGGAAGTGCACCGCTGGGGCGCGCACGCGATGGTCATCACCGTCTGGATCCACATGTTTCGGGTTTTCATGACGGGGTCCTACAAGCCGCCCCGTGAGTTCAACTGGGTCATCGGCGTCATCCTTCTGGTCTTGACGCTGCTGCTCTCCTTCACCGGTTATCTTCTGCCCTGGGATCAGCTCGCGATCTGGGCGATCACGGTCGGATCCAACATGGCGTCGGCCACGCCGTTCATCGGGATTCAGGGGCCGGGGACAGGCCTCTTGAAGATCGGCGACATTCCGCTCGTGACCTCGACCAACGACGCGCGTTTCGGTCTCCTGGGCGGGCGGTTCGTGGGCGCGGGAGCGCTGTTGCGTTTCTATGTGCTTCACTGCGTCGGGATCCCGCTCGTGGCGGCGTTTCTGATGGCGGTGCACTTCTGGCGCGTCCGCAAGGACGGTGGCATTTCGGGGCCCGTCTAAGTGTCGAGTCTTGAGAGATTATTCAGAGCGGGGCAGCCGCCCCGGCCCTGCGGCACCGCGGGACCACGGGGCGTCTCTTCGGAGGCTCGAGGGAGAAACGTCCCTGGCCGCCGCTCGCGAAGTCGGTGCGAGGGAAGGGATCGCGTGAGTCCGGTTGCGGCTGGTGCACACCCACGCGATTTCGAGGGTCCCGCGGGGAACGTCTCCGGGCCGAGGCTCAGTGTCAGGCACATCGGCCACGGAGCGTGCCGACGAGGGAGGCAGCCCGACGCTGGGGCGGCCCGGGAGTCAAAAACGTGTTGAGAGAACACGTCTAGAGACATGCCTGTCGTCAATCTCCTCAAAGGCGTCATCAACTTCCTGTCGGCGCCGCAGTACCTCGTCACCGCCATGCTCGTCCTGGTGCTTCTGGCGATCCACTGGGGACCGCTCTGGACGAAGAGGGGAGGCATGGTTCTTTTTGGCGGTCTCGCCCTGGGCATTGGCCTCTCCTATTTCGATCCCAACTTCGCGGCCGTTGCCACCTTGCCGGACAATGTTCCGATCGTCGGAATGATCTTCCTGGTCGGCTTCTTCTTCTGGTACGCGATGTATCGGGCCTACGAGAACGACCGGAGGGTCGCCGCGGGCCTGCCCAGGGTCGAAGAGGAGGACTCGGCGCAGAAGGTCTTTTCCTGGCCCGACCTCGTGTATGTCGAGCTGATCTGTCTCGTGATCGTCACGGCTGTCCTGATCGTCTGGTCGATCTATCTGAAGGCGCCACTCGAAGAGCCGGCCAATCCGACCGATTCGCCCAACCCCGCCAAGGCGCCCTGGTACTTCCTGGGTCTCCAGGAGATGCTCGTCTATTACGACCCCTGGCTGGCCGGCGTGGTGCTGCCCTCGCTCATCATCGTCGGTCTCATGGCGATCCCCTACATCGACACGAACCCCAAAGGGAGCGGGTACTTCACCTTCAAGGAGCGGCACTGGGAGATCACGATCTTCCTCGTCGGGTTCATCGTGCTCTGGTGCTCGTTGATCGCCCTGGGGACGTTTCTGCGTGGACCAAACTGGAACTTTTTCGGGCCGTACGATTTCTGGGACGTCAACAAACTCGTTCCCTTAAACAACATCAACCTCTCCGAGATC
Source organism: Thermoanaerobaculia bacterium (assembly GCA_050745445.1). Classification (GTDB taxonomy): domain Bacteria; phylum Acidobacteriota; class Thermoanaerobaculia; order UBA5066; family Gp7-AA6; genus JBOGJN01. Next base: position 7,784 of record JBOGJN010000431.1, on the reverse strand, counting down.
GTCTGGATCAAGATCCTGAAAAAGGGGATGCCCTCGTTCTGGCTCGTGCGGGAAATCTTTGGCCTGGCGATCGTGGGCTTCTACCTGGGTCCGCTGCCCATGATCCTTTCGAAGACACTACTGCGCCGGTTCTACGAGAAGATGGGGACGGCCCGCTATCTGATCGCGGTGAATCTGGCGCTCATCATGCTCGCCCTGCCGATCAAGATGTACCTGCGCTGGATCTTCAACCTGAAGTACATCGTCAACATCCCGGAGTTCGCATTCAACATATGAGACCGGGCGGGAATCGAGAAACGGGAAACGGGAAACGAAGGGCGATCCTCGTCCGGGCGCTCCCCGCTGTCGTTTTCCGTTTTCCGTTTTCCGTTTCCCGGCCCAGGGTGGCGTAATGCCCCGCAAGCCGCCGGCCGAGCCGATCGACCACCACTACAACATCCCGAAGTTGAACCGGGTCTTCTTCGCCTCGGGCGCGGCCCTGGCGGCCATCTTCATCGGGATGGTGGTCGCCGACTACACACGCGACTGGAAGAGCATCCAGCGGACCTTTCTCCGGATCGATCGGGACAAGACGCTCGAGGCCGGACGGGCGGCGCGCGAGAAGGCCTTCGGTGAGGAACGTGAGCGTCTGCGCGGGCAACTGGATGAGGCCAGAAGGGAAGTCGCGACGCACGCGAAAACGCTCGAGAAGCTGAACACGAGGCTCAAGGCCCTGGAGCCCCGGATCTACGGCGCGGACCTCCAGGCCAAGTTCTTGAAGGCCTCCTTCGACGCGGAGCGCTACCGGTACGAGGACGCGCTTGCCAACGTGCCGACCTCGGCGCCCAGGATCAAGCGCGGCCTGGACAGGCTCGAGAAGGAGTTAAACGGCGCCAACCTGCGCCTGGCGACGCTGAAGAAGGAGGAGTCGGACGCCGAGGATCAGATCAAGCGCATCACCGCCCGGCGCGAGGAGGCGCAGACCTCGATCGAGAAACTCTCCGCCGATTACAGGCTCGCGCGACAGAAGGCGGCGAGCCTGCGGGAAGACACCCTCTTTCGCCTGCGGAACTCTCCGATCCTGGACATGATCAATCCCTCGCTCCGGGTTCAGCAGGTACAGCTGCCGGAGCACTACAACGACGTGAACTTCATGAGGATCCCCCGGGTGGACAGGTGTGTCACCTGCCATATGGCCGCCGAACGCAAGGGGTTTGAGGAGGCTTCGCTCAAGCAGCTCGTTTCGGCCTTCCCGGCCCTGAAGCGGGAGGTCGGAGCGGCCACGGTCTACCTGACCCATCCGGGTCTCGACCTGATGGTGGGAGACGAATCACCACACCCCTACAACGCTTTTGGCTGCACCCCCTGCCACGGCGGGCGCGACCGTGCCTCCTCGTTCTGGTCCGCCGGCCACTCGCCGCAGACGCCGGCGCAGGAGCGTCGGTGGCGCCGGAAGTACGACTGGACCTTCGACAGGTTCAACGACACACCGGTTCTCCCCATGAAGTACGCCGAGGCGGGCTGTTACCGCTGCCACGCCGACGAGACGAACTTCCCGGAGGCGCCCACGCTCGATGCCGGCATGAGGGTCGTGGAGGGGCTCGGCTGCTGGGGCTGTCACCGGATCGAAGGGCTCGAGAATCAGCATCTGCCCCGGGCCGGTCCGTCGCTCGAGAAGGTCGCGTCCAAGGTCTCGAAGGCGTGGGCGACGCGCTGGGTGAGCGATCCCGCCTCCTTCCGACCCAGCACAAAGATGCCGACGTTTTTCTACCTGGAGAACTTCGTTCGCGTCTCGGGTGACCGCAAGCCCACGCCCGCTCAGGAGCAGATGAATCTCCGGGGGCGCCTCGAGAACGACGCCATGGTCAATTCCATCGTGGCGTATCTCTTCGCGAAGTCGCGTCCGGGCAACGTGCCACCCGTCGCCGGCCGCGGGGATGCCGGGCGCGGACAGAAGCTGCTCGCGGAGCGCGGCTGCTTCGGGTGCCACATGGCCGATCCGGACGCGCAGCGGGACCTGACGGGAACCTACCGGCAGTTCGGACCGAACCTCGCGGGCATCGGATCCAAGACGAGTCGGGACTGGATCTACCAGTGGATCCTGGATCCCAAGAGGTGGAGTCCCGAGACGAAGATGCCGAACCTGCGGCTTTCGCCCGAGGATGCCCTCGACATCGCGGAGTACCTGGCGACCCTGAAGGGACCCGCCGATTTCGAGAAAAGCGCGCTTGCCGAGACCGATCCCAAAATCCTGGACGAGATCGCCTTCTACTTCGAGACGGCAACGAAGACCCGCTTTGACGCACGGGCCGATCTGGACCGGATGGACCTGCATGCCAAGGAGGCCTACGCCGGTGAAAAACTCATTGCCCACTACGGTTGCTTCGCCTGCCACAAGATCCCCGGCTTCGAAGACGCGAAGCAGATCGGGACCGAGCTGACGGAGGAGGGGTCCAAGGCCGTGCACCGGCTGGACTTCGGGTTCGTTTCTCTGCCGCGCACGCGGCAGGACTGGTTCCGAACGAAGCTTGAGAATCCGCGCATCTACGACCGTGACCGCGCCCGCGGGTGGGAGGAGAGGCTCCGGATGCCGAACTTCCGCCTTTCCGAGCGCGAGCTGGACGAGGTCGTCACCGTCGTGCTCGGCTTCCAGAAGTTGAACGCCTCGGCCTCGGCGAAAAAGGAGTTGAACGGGGAGGAGGCGGCGATCGAGCACGGCCGCAGGATCGTCAAAAACAACAACTGCCAGGGATGCCACATTATCGAAGGTTTTGGCGGCTCCTTCCGGTCTCTGGTGACGGACACGTCGCTGGCGCCGCCGATCATCCAGGGAGAAGGCGCCAAGGTTCAGAGCGGCTGGCTCTTCGCGTTTCTGAAGGCTCCCAGGACGGGGCAGATCCGGCCGTGGCTCGAGGTCCACATGCCGACCTTCGGGTTCTCCGAGCGGGAGTTGAACGACCTGACGCGGTACTTCGCGTTTCTTGATCGCGCGACGTATCCGTTTCTGTCGGCTGAGGACGCGACCGATCCAGGGAGCTGGGCAGCGGGCAGGAAGGTCTTCGAGCTCTTGAAGTGCAAGCAGTGCCATCCGAGGAGCGTCGAGGAGATGAACCGGCCCGGGGTCGATCGCTCAACACTCGCCCCGAATCTCCAAATGGCTTCCACGCGTTTGCGCCACGACTGGATCAACGACTGGATCCGGCGCCCGGACGAGTGGATGCCCGGCACCCGGATGCCCACCAACTTCCCGCCGGGGGAGGATGGAAGACGCACGTCGCCGCTTGCCGCGCTCGTGGACGCGCCTGCCTTCGCGGCGGACCGGGCGGAGTTCGCGCGCCTCCTGGGAGGCGATGCACGGGTACGCAGCTTCCTCGCCGATCCCGACGCGGTCACGCGGGCTCTCCGGGACTATGTCTGGTCGATCGGCATCAACGGCGGCACGGCGCCGCCGGGCTCCGCGGGGTCGGAGCCTTCCGCCGACGTGGCCGCGCGGCCCTCGTCAGGCTCGCGAGCCGGGCACTAACGCGTGTCCCTCGACGCGACGCTTGCCCTCTTCTGGTTGAGCCTCTCGATCTCAGCGGCCGCGGTCGTGGTGTTTTTGTGGCTGATGCGAGAAGAAAACGGAAAACGGAAAACGGGAAACGGGAAACGAAGAGCGGAAACGGACGCGACGGAAGCCGGGAAACGCGACAACGTGACTTGAGCGATCCTCGTTTTCCGTTTCCCGATTCCCGTTTCCCGGCTCAGGAATTCAGCAGTTGCTCGATCCGCCGTTGGAACTCGGGGTCGTTCCATTCGACGGCGCCCTGCACGCGGTAGAGCACGCGACCGTTGCTGTTGGTGATGTAGGTCTCCGGGTACTGGGTCGATCCGAAGCGCTGCGACGTGCCGGAGTTGGGGTCGCGATAGATGGGGAGCCGGTTCGGGTTCTTGGAGGAGAACGCGTCGATCGTCTTCCAGTCTTTGTCCACCGAGACGGCGTAGAGCCCGATGTCGGACCGGCCCCGGTACTTGTCCCAGAAGCGCGAAAGCGCCGGGATCTCTTCCACACACGGGGGGCACCAGGTGGCCCAGAAGTGGATGATCAGGAGGCGTCCCTTCTCCTTCGAGAGGTCGATCTTCTGACCGGAGCGGTCGAAAATCGGGAGCTCCGATGCCGCGGAGAGAAACGCCAGAGAGCCGGAGGGGGATTCCGGAGGCACAAGCGAACGGATCCAGATCGTGCCGACGACGATCAGCGCTCCGGTGAAGACGATCGTCAGCAGAGAACGGGTCTTCATGGCGAGAAAGATTGAATCATTGATTCATTGAATCCTTGATCCATTGAGCCGGAACGGAGCTCTTCTGTTCAATGAATCAATGAAAGAATCCTTCAATGATCCGATTCTTCTTCGACCGACGGGACACGCCTCCTGGGCCAGACACTCATGACAACGGGACTTTGCCACACGCGCCTGGCAGATGCCGAAGATGCCCACGCGGCAGAGGGCATAATCGAAGCGGACGGGATCGCGCGGGTCAAAGCGGGCCAGGCGGTCGGTGATTTCCCGGGCGGCGCGCCAGTCGCAGGACTTGCGCCCCGTCAGCTTCAAGCGCCGGGCGATCAGGTGAATGTGCGTGTCGGTCGGGATCACGAGCCGGTCCGTCGGAATGCCGTTCCACAGACCCAGGTCGAGCCGATCGCGCCGCACCATCCAGCGCAGGTAAAGGTTCCAGCGTTTGCAGGCCGAGCCGGCCGCCGGGTCGGGGAAAAAGAACCGGGCGGGGGAGGACTCGGACAGGCCGCCGCGGCGGAGAACGGGGCGAAAGTCGAGCCGGAGGATCTTCCCGACCACGCGAGACAGAAGCCCGGCCACGTCGCGGTCCTCCGGGCGAAACTCGGCCTCGAAAAAGGCGCGGACCGATCCCGAGGCCGCGCGCACACGCGAGAGAACGAAAAGAAGCACGGCCACCTCGGGCGCTCCGTGGAAGCGATGCCGGAAGGCGGGCAATCTCTCACGGGTAAAGCCGGCGAAGTCGCTGATCCGGTCGATCGCCCGGGCGGGCTCCGGACCGAGCGCCGCAAGGATTCTCTCCACGTTCGCCTGGATGGTCTCCACGCGACCGTAGGCGAAAGCGGACGCGATCCATCCGACGACCTCCTGATCTGCCGGCCTTTCGTAGCGGCGGAGAAAGAGGATCGGGTCGCTTGCGGCCGTGTCGGGCCCGTAGGTTGCGTAGAGCGCCTCGAGGGCCTCGCCGAGGAGGGCGTCCTGGGACGAGAGTTTCGGCACAGCTCCCTAAGGAATACCACATCGGGGGAATTGGTGATTGGTGATTTGTGATTGGTGATCACAGCGGCAGAGACTCTGCGCGGCTGGAGCTTGATCGCCCTGATCGCAAATCACCAATCACAATTCACAACTACAATGATCCCATGAGGGCCAAGACGCGGGAAAAGGCGATTCTCGTCGGCGTGGCCAGCCGCGCCACCCCTCGCCCGCTTGCCGAGGAGCACCTGGACGAGCTTGACCGGCTGCTCGACACGGCCGGCGGCGTGACGGTCGGCCGGTTCATCAAGGAAAGAGCCGCGCCGGATCCGGCGACGTACATCGGGCGGGGTTCGGTTGCCGAGGTCGGCCAGGCGGCTGACGAACGAGGCGCCTCCCTGGTCGTCTTCGACGACGAGCTGACGCCGGCTCAGGCGCGCAACCTCGAAGAGCGCTGGGGAGGCGCCCTGCGCGTGCTCGATCGCCCGGGCTTGATCCTGGATGTTTTTGCATTCCACGCGCGGACGCGGGAGGCACGCACACAAGTTGAGCTCGCGCAGCTTCAATACCTGCTCCCTCGCCTGGCCGGAGGGTACCGGCACCTCTCGCGTCTGGGCGGAGGAATTGGAGGCCGGGGCGCGGGGGAGCAGAAGCTGGAGCTGGACCGCCGCAGGATCCGTAGCCGCATTGGGCGCCTGCGGCGGGATCTCAACCGTATCGAGACGGCGCGGGCGGTCCGGCGGCGAGGACGCCGGCGGACCTTTAGCGTTGCGATCGCCGGTTATACGAATGCGGGCAAGACGACCCTTTTCAATCGGCTGACGCATGAGAGCGCCGACGCCGCCGACCGGCTCTTTTCGACACTCGATGCCCGGATCGCGCGCGCCCGCTCCCGGCAACTTGCCGACACGGTCTTCATCGACACGGTGGGGTTCGTGCGCAAGCTTCCGACCTCTCTGGTGGCGTCCTTTCGATCGACGCTGTCCGAGATCCGGGAGGCCGACTGCGTCCTGCACGTGCTCGATGCCGCTTCGCCTCGCGCCGAGGAGGAGCGACAGATTGCCCTGGAGCTGCTCCGGGAACTCGGCGTTGTGCCGGAGCGCGTCGTCCCGGTCTGGACGAAACGGGACATCTGTCCGGCGCGCCCTCTGGCTCTGCACCCGGGAGAGTTCGACGCTTCGGGCAAGACCGGAGCCGGTATCGAGCGCCTCGAGGCGGAGATTCGGAGACGTGCCCACCCGAAAACGGGCGAGTTTTGCTTGCGCGTGCCCTATGCCGAGGGTCGGGTGATCGCGGCGGCGCGCGCGACCTTCCGCGTCGTGGAAGAGTCCGACGCCGGCGACGCGCTGCTGCTGACGCTTACGGGCGAGCCGCGCGAGATCGAGCGATTCCGGCAATACGTCGTGGAGGAGCCGGGTCTGGAGCGAAACCGCAGAGCCGCCCGCCGCGCGCAGGGCCGTTGACCGGCGCGGCGGAAAACAAAGGGGGAGTCTTTCGACTCCCCCGGTGCCGGAACTCCCACGCCGGCGCTCTTCTTAACCACTAGACACATCAAATGTCGTACCAGAAGTGGCCGAGCCGCTTTCCCTTGCGCGACAAGGGCTTACTGCTGAGGGCCGAGCGGTCGCCGGCAAACTCAGGCATAATCGCCGGCGGATACAGACAAAAATTGTCGGGATTGGACGATCGGAGCGGGTCTCTGATGAGATGGATTCGGCTGCCCCTTCTGCTCCTCCCTATCGGCTGCGCCACGCTTCTTGGCGGCTGCCGACACGGCTCGAGAGTCGAAAAACGCGTGCCGCAATCCGAAGAGCCGGCGCAGGCGGTTCCAACGCCGGACACGACTCCTGTCGAAATCCTGCGCACACCGGCGGGCCTGACACTCAAGCTCGGGGAGGCGCCAGCGGTCACGCCGACGCGCGAGTCGCCCGCCGCCTCGACGACGCAGACGCAGAAGTCACTGCCATGAGTCCGCTCGCGCGCTCGCTCGGAGGGACTACGCCGGCCGACGACAAGCCTGTGACGGCGCGGACGAACGTCGAGCGGCCGGAACGCGTGTGCCCCAACTGCGGCCGAGTCTTGATCGAACGCCGGTGCAAGCTTCTCTGCCCGGAGCCCGCGTGCGGCTATTTTCTGTCGTGCTCGGACTTCTATTAGTCGAGAGTCAAGAGTTGAGAGTCGAGAGTTTCCGAACCAGGACTGACCGCCGATCAGTTTCGCGGGCTCGAAAGGCAGCATGCTATCCTCGGCGTCCCGCCGTGGGGCTGTAGCTCAGTTTGGGAGAGCGCCTGAATGGCATTCAGGAGGTCGACGGTTCGATCCCGTTCAGCTCCACCAACTTCCGAGCTTTTCCTTTCTCGCCGTACAGCGATTCGTCATGCAGCGGTGACCTCGCTGCGGTGGTGTTTTTCGCCGAGCCGGTGAGCACGGACGCGTGAGCAAGGGGGGGCGCGGCCGCGCCCCCGCTCGCGCGCGCGTTGGTGCGGGGTACGGGCCCTGGTGGTGCCCCGCGCCGCGCGGAGTTCCGGCGCCGGGTGACCGGCGCCGGCTTGTACA
>JBOGJN010000430.1:0-4603 GCA_050745445.1 Thermoanaerobaculia bacterium | reverse complement strand
TCCCGGACATCGACTGGATCGAAGGAGAGGGCAACTACGTTCGGATCCACATCGGCCGCCGATCCCATCTGGTCCGCGAAAAGATGAACCGATTGCAAGCGCGGCTGGATGACTCACGCTTCCTACGGATCCACAGATCCACGATCGTCAACACCGACCGGATACAGGAGATCCGGCCCTTGCTCAACGGCTCGCATACGGTGCTTCTGCATGACGGGACGCGGCTGACCTGGAGTCGTGGCCACGGAGATCAGTTGCGGGCATTGACCGGAAGCGAGAGAGTCGAATAGACGATGGCCAAAACTCCATCCGGTTTCGCAAGCTGAGGTGCAGGACCCGTCTGTGTTTGCGTCCGTGCGCTAGCGTCTCCGGGCACACCGGAGGAGGTCCCCGCGTGGCACGGAGCTAACTTGTCCGCTCGGGGAAGAGGCCGAAGAGCGGAAGCGTGACGACCTTGTGCAGCCCGGCGGGGGCGTCCACGATGAAGGGGATCGCGTTGACGACGCAGCCGACCGTGGCCCGGTCCCCGTGGAAGCCCCCGGAGATCTTCAAATGCACGGGGGGATCCCCTTCGATCTCGATCGTGTCGGATGCATCGGAAACGCCGACGGCCATCGTCAGGTCGAGCACGACCTTGACCTCGTCGCCCGCTTGCACGAGAGCCACCTGGTGAAGCCCCAGGACCCGGCCGGCCGGCACGTCGTCGGTCTGTCGCTCCCCGACAACCGGCTCGATCGTTTCGGTGATCTCATCGATCGGGAGTCCCAGGCCAAGCGCAATGATCGCGGCCGACTCCGAGAGGCCGACGTGGCCGAGCCTCTTTTCGGCGACACCCTTCGCAAACTCCTGGCGCGTCAGACCGGCTCCGACCTTCTCGCGCAGCGGGCCGCGTCTCCTAGCGGCGTCTACGACACGCGTGACTTTGACCCGGTCGACCCGCACGCACGCTCCGGCGGCCGCCAGCGCCAGGCGGTCCATCACGAGGCCCGGGTTGACGCCCGTGCCGAGCACGGCCACGCCGTGCTCCTTTGCCCGTTGGTCGATCCGATGCGCCAGGACGGCGTTCTTCAACTCCGGGTAGGCCAGTTCTTCGCAGGTCGAGACCACATGCATGCCCGCTTCGACGGCCTCTTCGAGCTGCGGCATGACGGAGTCGAGGCGTGAGCGGGTACAGAGAACGGCCACGTCGATCTTGTGGCGGCTGACGCCGCGGCGCGCGTAAAGGGAGCTTGCCGAAGAGTCCACGGGGAGCGCCGGACCGGACAATTCGACAAGGTCGTAGAAGTTGTGTCCGGCCTTTTCGGCGGCGGGATCGGCGGCGCCCAAGATTTCGATGCCCGGCCGGCCGACCAGTGCCTTGCCGATCTCGATCCCGATCGGCCCCAGACCCACCAGCGCGACGCGGGCACGGAACGGCTTTTTCAACGCAGGGCTCTTGAACACCGAACCATATTGACTCCGCCCTCGCAAGGCAATCCCGGGGGCGGGAAGCGGGAAACGGTAAACGGGAAGCGGGAGACAGGGAACCCCTGCTTCGTTTTTCGTTTTCCCATCCCCGATACCCGGCGGTTAAGATGTGCACCCTCGGAGGCAGCCAGATCATGCGCCAATTCCCTTCCGCGGTCGCCGTCTCATTCGTTTCCCTTCTCGCTGCCGCCTCGGCGGTTCCTGCCGCGGAGCCTCCGGCTCGGCCCACGCTCGCCCTGATTGGCGGCCAGATCATCGACGGCTACGAGGGGCGGCCCATCGAGAACGGCGTCATCTTGATCGCGGGAGAGCGCATCCTGGCCGTGGGCGCGAGCTCCGAGGTCCCCGTTCCGGCCGGCACCCCGATGATCGACACGCGCGGGATGAGCGTGCTGCCGGGCCTGGCCGACATGCACGTGCACTTGATGATCCTGGGGCACGGCGACTACGAGCACTGGGACCGGACCTACCGCTCGCGCTTTCGCTCGGAGATCATGCCCGCCGCGGCCAGGCAGCTGGTGCGAAGCGGGGTGACCTTCGCACGGGAGCTCGGCGCGCCGCTCGAAGACGTTCTGGATGTGAAAAGGCGGATCGAGAAAGGGGAGATTCCCGGGCCGCGTCTCTTTGTTTCCGGTCCCTTCCTCCAGCACAAGCCCTACTTCGATTACGAGAAGGAGTACCGCTGGGGCGTGTCGGGAGCGGCGGACGCGCGCGCGAAGGTCGAGAAGATCGTCAACGCCGGCGTGGATCTGGTCAAACTGATCGATCAGGACCAGATGACGGAGGAGGAGGTCAAGGCCGTCGTGGAGACGGCCCACCGGCTGGGGCGGCCCGTCGTGGCGCACGCGCATCGCGAAGAAGAGATCCGGATCGGTCTGAAGTACGGCGTGGACTGCTTCGAGCACACGGGGCTCGCGACCGAGCCGGGTTACCCGGAGGACATTCTGCAGTCGATCCGCAAGCGCAACCAGACGCTCGCCTGGTGTCCCACGGTCGAGGCGCTTTTTCTCTCGGCGTACACGGCGGATGTCTTCCCGGCGCGGCTGGACGATCCACGCTGGCAGGAAGGGCTTACCCCCGACATCGTGCAGGATATCCGGCAGTCGCTTCGCAACATCGCGAGCCTGCCGTACTTTCAGCTCGTGCGGCGGCGCATCCCGACACTCGCCAACAAATTCCGCCAGCTTCGCGAGACCGGCGTGACGCTCTTGGTCGGCACCGATTCCGGGATCCCGGGCAACTTCCACACCGACTCGACCTGGAGGGAGCTGGCGACATGGGTCGAGCTCGGGATGACCCCGATCCAGGCGATCGCGGGAGCGACCCGCTGGCCGGCCGTCTGGCTAAAAAAGGAGAGAGACCTGGGCACGCTTGCTCCCGGCCGCTATGCGGACATCGTCGCGGTGCGGGGCGACGTCTTAACGCATATCGACCTGCTCCAGAACGTCGAGCTGGTGATCAAGAACGGCGCGCGGGTGCGTTAACGGGTCGGCTGCAGGAGGATTGGCCGGAGGAGGAAGAGACTCAGGTGAAGCGATCATGAGACAGAGAGGAATCGTTGCGGCTCTCGTGCCGCTCGTCCTGGCCCTTGGAGAGGCTGCCTGCTCGAGCACGAAGGATCCCTCCCTGGGGGTCCGCGTTCTCGATGCGGTCGTGGTCGAGCGCGAGTACGAGGCTCCCGGGACGGGGAGCGCCGACTACCGGGGATCGGGCAACTGGTACCTCCTCTTCGAGGCAAGGGAGGGGCAAGCCACGGCCCGTTACCGTTACCAGGTGACGCGGCAGCAGTACTTCCACTACCCGGAGGGAACCCGCGTGCAGCTCGTGCTCGCCGACAACCTTCTGCGCGAGATCCGGCCCGCTCCTGGGCCTTAGGTTCTTCTCCCGAGCCTCCCGGGTGTGGCTCGAGCAGACCAGGCCTGGGGGAGACAACTTCCTTCCTGCCGCCGCTAGAAATATACTGACCCGGCTTCGGATTCGTACGGAAGATGAGGGGAGTTATGCGATTGCGTTTGATAGGTCTGGCGCTCTTCGTGTCGGCGTTGCCGTTCGCCCCGGCGCGCATAGGCGCGCAGGAATGGCGGGGCGGCAAGGCCCGGGTCGAAGGTTCCGTCAAGAACGAGAAAGGGGAGCCCATCGCCGGGGCGAAAGTGTCCCTGCGGTGGGGCAAGAGCGGGCACGGCGGCCCGGACCTGACGACCGACAAGAAGGGCCGGTGGTCGTTCTTCGGGCTGGTCGGGGGCCCCTGGGACATTGACTTCGACGCCCCCGGATATCTGACCAAGAAGATCTCGGTCGAGCTCAAAGAGGCCGACCGCAACCCGCCGATCGACGTGCAGCTGGAGCCCATGCCGCCACAGACGCACGAGGAGCTCCTGGCGGCCGGCCAGAACTCCAAGGAGACCGCGGCCGCGATCGAAGCGGGCAACACTGCGTTAAACGCGAAGGAGTACAGGCAGGCGCGGGAGAACTACTTGAAGGCTCTTTCGGAGATGCCGGACAGCCCGTTGCTGCTCGAACGCATCGCGGCGGCGTACTACGGCGAAGACAACACGGACGAGGCGCTGAAATACGCGCACCGGGCGATCGACAAGAACCCCGAGGACTATCAGGCCTGGAGGCTGATCGCGGAAATCGAGCTGCAGCGCGGGAATCTGGAGAGCGGAAAGGCGGCTCTCGCCAAAGTTCCCGAGGAGAAGATGACCGACGCGCAGCCGTATCTGAACATCGGGATCATCCTCTTGAACAAGAAGAAGCCCGCCGAGGCCGAGCTCGCCTTTGGCAAGGCCATCGCGGTCAAGCCCGATATGGCAGAGGCCTACTACTACCGGGGGCTGGCGCGGCTGCAGCAGAAGCACACGGCGGCAGCGAAGGCGGACTTTCGGAAAAACCTCGAGCTCGCTCCCAACGGAGCGGAAGCCAAAGAAGTCAAGGAACTTCTGAAATCCATCTCGTGATGCTGCGCCGGCCCGGCCACTTCGGGCGCCTGAAGGCCGGCGTTCGGTTCCTGTCGATTGCGTGGCTCGTGGCGGGGGCCGCGGCCGCGTGTTCCCGGCGGCCGACTGTCTTTCCGCGCGCCCCCGTCGTCGTCATCGTCATCGACACCCTCCGGGCCGACCACCTGCCCGTCTACGGT
>JBOGJN010000429.1:0-1128 GCA_050745445.1 Thermoanaerobaculia bacterium | reverse complement strand
TCTCCAGGGCCTTCCGGATATGCGCCCGCTCGGCGTCTTCCAAGGTCTCGTCGAGCGTACGCAGCTCGTCTGCCGGCGTTGCGGCTAATGACTCCTCTTCGAAGGCGAGCTCCGTCCCGCGGGTGAGGATCACCGCCCGCTCGATCACGTGCTGTAGCTCCCGAACGTTCCCGGGCCACTCGTGGGCCTGCAAGGCAGTCATTGCCGGCGCGGGCACGGTCTCGATGCGCTTGCCGTACTTCTCGGCATAGGTACGCACGAAGTGCTGGATGAGAAGCGGCAGGTCCATCTTGCGGTGCCGTAGAGGCGGTAGCGTGATGGGAAAGACGTTGAGGCGGTAGAAGAGATCGGGGCGGAAGCTGCCTTCCTTTATTTGGGTCACGAGGTCACGGTTGGTCGCGGCAATGATGCGCACATCGACTTTGCGGGTCTCGCTCCCACCTACGCGCTCGAACTCGCCCTCCTGTAAGACGCGCAGGAGCTTGGTCTGTACCGCGAGCGACAGCTCGCCGACTTCGTCGAGAAATAGCGTCCCCTGGTCAGCAAGCTCGAAGCGGCCGAGCCTGCGCGAAAACGCTCCGGTAAAAGCCCCTTTCTCGTGGCCGAATAGCTCGCTCTCGACCAGGTCGTTGGGAATGGCGGCGCAGTTGAGCTTGACCAGGACCTTGTCTTTACGCTGGCTCAGGGTGTGGATAGTCCGCGCAATCAGCTCCTTGCCGGTGCCGGTCTCGCCCTGGATGAGCACGGTGGCGGCGGTGGGGGCGACTTGCTCGACCTTCTCCAGTACCTCGCGCAAATCCTCGGAGGCGCCGATGAGGGCCTCCTCCGCCTGGGACACCCGCAGCTCCTCTTGGAGGTAACGATTAAGACCCTGTAATCGCTGGCGCTCGGCCTCCGCTTTTTGGCGCTCCTGCACATCGCGGAGGATGATAGTGTAGAGCGGCTGGCCGTTGGCCTCGGCATAAGAGATCGTGGCCTCGACGGGGAAGGACTCGCCATCGGCGCGCAGCGCGCTGTGACCCTCGGGCACCCAGATAGGGGGCTTCGGGCCGGACGGCTCCATGCCCACGTACTCGGCGAGCACCCGGCACAACCCTTCCGAGAAAAATCGTTTACCAGGTCCGCCGA
>JBOGJN010000428.1:0-2573 GCA_050745445.1 Thermoanaerobaculia bacterium | reverse complement strand
GAGGTATAGGCCTGGTTCGCGTCCGCGCGGATCCGGATCCCCGAGCCTGCCGTCTCCCGGACCCTGGCGAGGCGCTCGAGGTCCTCCTGCAGGTCGAGCCCCACTTTCACCTTGAGGATGCGAAACCCTCGCGCGAGGTACTCCTGCACCTCGGCAAGCGTCTCCTCGACTCCTTTGATCCCGACGGTGATCGAGGTGGGCAGCTCCCGGTGCGCGCGACCCAGCATCTCGGCGAGCGGCAGTCCGAGGTGCTGAGCCAGCAGATCGTGAAGGGCCATGTCGAGCGCCGCGCGCGCGGCCGGCGCAGTGGGCAGACGTTCACCCAGCACCCGGCAAAGGGCCGGAAGCTCGCGGATGTCCCGGCCGACCAGCAACGCCCTCGCCCGGGCGAGACCGGCGCGGCAAGCCGAGAGCGTCTCGCCCGTCACGCTGCCGCCCGGCGCGCCCGCGCCGAGACCCATCAGCCCCGAAGAGGTCCGGATCGTCACGATGACATTCTCGACAGAGTCCGTCCGGCGCGAGGCGATCGTGTAGGGCCGCGTGAGGTCGAACGATTCGACCCGGCTCTCGACCGAGAGGATCTTCATGGCGCCTTCTGGGAGCGAATGAAACTGCGCAGCACGGGCACCAGAGACTCGACTCCCTCTTCCAGAGGCAGCGCGACGGGAATCCGCAGTTCCCGTTGGAGTTTCTCCCGCTCCAACTCCAACCGCTCGCGCGCGAGTCCCTCGCCGTTCAGCGTCAGCGCCAGGGTGCGCGCCCCGAGCAATCGAATCAGCTCGATCTCCTCTGCCACGGGAGGGATGCGGCTTTCCTCCCCCTCGAAGCCCTCGAAATAGAGCCGCCCCGGCGCGTGCTGGAGAACGACCCCGCGAACCCCGCCGGAAACGATCAGCTCGGAGCCGCAAGGACCCGAGGGATTGCGCAAGGAGGACTGCCCCTCGATCAGGATGAGGTCGGGGGCAAGCTCTCGCGCGCAGGAGACGATCGCGTGCTCGAGCTCGCCCGAGACGAAATCATTCGGCAGCGCGTCGAGCAGGATTCCGAAGGGCGCTCCCTGCATCCAGCCGGTCTGACCGGTCGAGATCCACTCGGTTCGAAGATCCCTCCTGTTGCAGGCCTCCGCGAGCAGCCCGAGCGTCGTTCTTTTCCCAATGGCGCAGTCGGTCCCCAGAACGGCCACGCGCGGGGTCGAGACATTCCGGATCTCCCCGGTCCAGAAGCGAAGCTCGCTCGTAGGCCTGGGTTTGCGCACATCGAGGATTCGGACACCCTTTCGCCGGGCAGCGGCCGCGAGCCCCCCGTCCTCCGAGGCGAACTCGTGCAAACCGTTGACGATCGAGAGGCCCCGCTCGATCACCTCGGAGAGCGAGGCGCGAAGGCCCGGCGTGAACCGGCCTCCCGCAGTCGCCACGCCGACGATGGCGTAGTCGGGTTTCGTCGGGCATCGCTCGAGAGCCTCGGGGATCGAGGCGTAAACAGGAATTCCCCGGGTCTTTCCGTCCAAAACCTCCCCCGCCTCCTTCCCCGCGGTCGGAGGGTCCACAATGCCGAGGATCCGATAACGGTTGCTGCCGCGGACGAGACCATGAGCGGTCTTTCCGTTCGCCGTCCGAAAATAGCCCTCGCACAGGACGATGGCGGTTCCGTCCATCACCTCTTCTTCTCCGGGGCTGTCAGCGCGCGAAGCGCCCCTAGTTCTCTGTGACGACGATCTCGCAGAGTCTCCCCAGGACCCTTCCCTGCTCAACCGCGACGGCGATTTGCTTGCCATAGGTCTTGTTGACGAAGAACGCGAAGGCCAGCCAGCGCCCCTTGCTGGTCTCAATATAGCCTGCGAGCGCTTTAGAGGCGAGCAACAAACGGTCGTTCATCGCGTCCTCCCAGACGAGCGTTCCGGTCTTGGCGTGCACTCTGCCTCGCGCCGGACTGTCCGGGCCCACGGCCGTGGCGATCGTGCCGTCCACTCCCAAGATCGGCAGGGCGTCGCGATAGACGGGAAAGTCCGGACGGGCCGCCATCGCGCGCAGCAACTGGACCGTCGCGCGGGGAGTTACCTGATCGGACGGGGCGCCGCCGGCGCCGGAGCCGAAGGAGATCGTCGAGACGTCGAGCCCCAGCCCCGCCAGGGTCTTGCCCTGAATCTGCAGACCCTCCTCCAGCGTGCGTTTGCCGTTCTGGACCGCAACCCACAGGGGCAGGATGCCGGCGTGCAGATTGTGGCTCACCTTCTCGATGATCCGCAGCGTCTCGGAGAAGGGAGCCGACGTGCGGACCGCGACGACCGGGAGGGAGGAATACCCATCTGCCGGCGGCAAGGATTCGCGCGTGGCCGGGGCAAGCTCGGACGCCGACACAAAGACACCGCGACGGCCGAGGCTCTCGATCAGCATCGCCCGGGCAAAGTCCGCGGGATCCTGCACGACGCCGATCCGCAGCAGCGGCCTGCGGCCCGCCTCGATCTGGCCGCGGACGACGTAGCGCCGCGGCGCCGGCGAATCGACCTCCACGTGCGTCCCGGCGCCCGGCGCGACGGTCTCGACGCGTGGATCCACCTGGGCGTAGGGCGCCGC
>JBOGJN010000427.1:0-14933 GCA_050745445.1 Thermoanaerobaculia bacterium | reverse complement strand
CGCCGCTGGCCTCGGTGATCCGGAGGCAGCGGCCTTGGGCGTTCTCAATCAGGAAGAAGAAGTGCTCCTGGCCGACGAGGAACGTCTTGACTTCCTCCCACACCGATGGACTCCTGTGGGCGGAGGGAATCCGATGCCCCACCTGAGCCCACCGACCCTCACCGCCAGCGAACAGAAGTCGATTCTCCGCGCAGCGGCCGGCCACCCCCGCGATCATCTTATATACAGCCTCGCCCTCGGTACCGGCCTGCGCCTCGCAGAGATCGTCGGCCTCAACGTCGGCGACGTGTTCGCGCCAGACGGCACGCCGCGTTCCCGCGTCAGGGTCCGCCCCGAGATCGCCAAGGGCGGCCGGAGTGGCGACGTTTTCCTACCGGACGCGTTGGTGACGAAGCTCAAGAAGTTCTGGGCCCACACGGGGCGACGAGGCGAGGGCATTGAACCCGGCGATCCCCTGTTCTGCTCGCAGTCTCGGGTGCGCATATCGAAGCGCCGCGTCCAGTTCGCGTGGCGGGAGTGGCAGCAGAAGGCGGGGTTCGATCGCCTGTATCCGTTTCATGGGCTACGTCACACGAGCGTGACAAACGTGTACCGGAAGACGAGAGACCTGTTCCTTGCACAGCGGTTCGCAAGGCACGTCTCGCCCCTCACGACCACGATCTACACCCACCCGAGCGACGAGGAGTTGTTCGAGCGCCTTCGAGGCATGCCGTGCTGAAGGGCCGACGCCACGACAGTCACTCCTGCCGGTCGGCGTGTCTCTCTCCTGACACAGCTGGCACCGCCCCGATCCCTCGCAGGCTGGGCATGGCCCAAGCCGCCTTCGCCCGAGCCATGCGGTCCGAACCGTCCGCAACCCGGTTCCCTCGCACTTCGCGCACTTCCCCGATCCCTTGCAGAAGGCGCAGAGGACCGATTCCTTCGCCATCGCCGCAACCAGCCGAGCGGGACGGCACCGGCGTTCGCTTGAGGAGCCTTCCGCTGGGAAGAGGCTCGCGGTGATCTGAGCGCTGGTGTCCCCGAGTTGAGGGTGATCTTACACCCGGACCCCCGGCGGCCTCGAAGTTCAACCGCGCGTCGAGGCGCTTTGACGGGATCGGAGCGGGTGGCCTACCATCGCGGGCAGGAGGCCTTCAACCATGGGTGCATTTCACAAGGTTGCGGAAACAGCGGACCTTCCTCCGGGTCGGGGAATGGCCTTCGACGTTGCCGGGCAGCGCATCGCGGTCTTCAATGTCGATGGGACCTATTGCGCGATCGGGGATACCTGCACGCACCGAGGGGGACCTTTGTCCGAGGGTGATCTCAATGGAAGTACGGTGACCTGTCCCTTGCACGGAGCCCAGTTCGATGTTCGCACGGGCGAGGTGGTGGGCCCCCCTGCACCGACCGGCGTACCCTCCTACAAGGTGCGCGTCGAAAACAGCGAGATCCAGGTCGAGATCCCCTGAGGTACCGGGCGCGGCCAGGAATCAGTGATCGCGATGGTCCGAAATGCGCTGTCGCCTCGCCGTCCACCCCGAGGACACACGGCGGTGACGAACGTTTACCGGGCGTCGAGGGATCTGTTCCTGGCGCAAAGCTTCGCGAGGCACGTCTCGCCGCTCACGACGACCGTCTACACCCATCCCTCGGATTAGGAACTCTTCCACCGGATACGGGGGCTGCGTTGTTGAAGCATCGGCTATCCGAGTTCTTTCGCGTGTGATAGCCTTCACTTATAGCGGTTTCATTCTTACAGGGGGCCACCCCAATGGGTGGTGTGGAATTTGCCCATGGCTCAGCGGGGCGCAGGGAATGTGATTGCGCTCACGACTTGGCGGAGGCTCTCTCGATGAGAGGGCACCTGTGCTTCATGGTTGAATGCACAAGCTTCAGCCGCCCAACATCGGTATCATCCTCGGAGAAGTCGAGGACACGGAAGGGATCCTGAAAGCCGGCTGCGTGGGCGGAACAGAAGCACCCGATGATTGATCCCGAACGGCCAGGTCCCTCCCCCGGACCTCCAGATGATCCACTCGCCCCGAGCGACGCGAGGGCCGTGGATGTGTCAGACGCACGCGACGAGGCGGAAGAGGAGCAGATTCTCCGGCGCGCGTGGCCCCCGACGGTCGCCTACATCACCAACTTCCTAAAAACGCCCGAGGGCAAGATATTCGGGGAAAAGCTTTTGTCCTTCCTCGAATCGTTCAGGGAGCAGACCCTCAACCGTCAGCACAAGGAGAGCATATTCCACGGCTGGGCAAGGTATGTCCTCGTTGCCGGGATCATTGGCGCAGCGGTGTGGCTCCGCACGTGCGACAAGCTCGACACAGTGATGGTCGGCCTGCTCTCGTTGACTCTCGGCTACCTGCTCGGGCGGCAGCAGTCAAAGTGACGGCCTCAGCTTTGTCTACCTGGCGTCGAGGACCTGTTCTTAACGCATCGCTACGCGAGGCACGCGAGCCCGTTGACGACGATGGTCTATACACACCCGAGCGAGAGGAGATGTGGGAAAGGGCCCGTCGCCTCGTCTGTTGATCTCCCTGATGCTTGCCAAGCGCTGACGCTAGAATCTCGCCGTGCAAGCCGGCCGCAACGAATCCTGTCCCTGCGGGAGTGGCAAGAAGTACAAGAGGTGCTGCCTCCTCGCTGGGTCCGAACGGGGCTTCAGGGCCGGATCTCGAATCGCTTCGATCCAGTCTCCCGCCGACCTTCGACGATACGCTGACTCCCTTACAGGCCAGCTGCCACTTCTCGCGCTTCCACGAGTCGAAGCGGTTTTGCACAGCTTCCGGATCCTCCAGACTCTTCACTCGCTCAATGGCCTCAAAGCGCACGAGCGAAGGAGGTATGCGAGCGACTACGAAAGCATGCGCAACTGCCAGGATCTTCTTCGCTGGATGGCGTTCAAGCTATTCGAGCTGTGCCCTCCTGGGGGAAGTCCTGCACCAACCCTACCCGAGCATGTTCGCCCAAGCCTAGCCGCGATCACACACTTCTTCTCCTTCTCGATACTTCAGGACCTCACCCTCTGCGCAGAGCACGGCTATCTCCGACACCGGGTGTCGGAACCTGGGTTGCACGAGTTCCTGCCCCTGGAAGGCCCCGAGGGGGAGCGGCTGAGGAACCGACTCGTCAGGGATGCCTCCGAGCGAGATCTGCGTCGGGAGAGGAAATACGAGGAACTCAGCAGGCTGTCGGACTCACCGCTCGTGACTGAATATCGCGCCTTCGCCAGATCCATTCGCATGAACGGGGATTCCCTTGAACTGAGCTACGACGCCCCTCATAACCTCATCAGCCAGATGATGGACGTCTTCAACAGCACATCACCCCCACCGCTGCTACCTCAGGAATGGTCCGTCGGAGCCTATGATCTGGGGCAGTTCAGAAACTTCTGGGTTGTGCTGTTGGCCCTCGCTGGTATCCACGAAATGGCTTTCTTGGAAGGCGCTCGGGCACTTGCGATGGAATGGGGTCCACACAATACCGCCTCGCTGATCATGCCCAGGTCGATGCTCCTGCACCGTGCGAGCGAACACGCGGGATTGCCGGAAGATACGACAAGAGAGATCATCCGTGATCTCACCTACGATCCGAACGTGAGATGGACGGACATCATGTACCAGCCTCTGGTTCCGGTCGGCGCAGACGAGCTTCTCGCACTGCCGCTCGTCATCGGGGGGAGCAGCTTCGAAAGGAATCTCCTTGCGATGGTTGACCGATTGCCCTGGCGGCAGGCGTCCTCGCACCGCCTCAAGGAGGGTCGAGAGCAGTTGATGCTCGACGAGATCATGCCAGTCCTGGCAGGCAGCGGCCTCCTACAGCGACCGCGCATTCAGGTAGCTACGGGCGGAACGGACCTTGGAGACATCGATCTCCTCGTCTGGGAGCCGACGGGTGCAGTCGCCATGTGCGTCTCCCTAAAGTGGTTCTATGGCCCCGATTCAATTCGAGAGGTGTTAACGCATGACCAGTGGTATGCGGAGGCGATCCGCAGGTGTCTTACAATGCGAGAGTACGTGCGAAAAGATCCGATCGGGTTTTGCCGTGATCGAGGTATCAAGCCGGGGTTCTCGGAGGCCACTCTTGTCCATGGTTGCATCGTGAGCCGGGAAGACACCCCCAGCGAGAAGGTGTTCGCCCCGGATGTTCCTGTAGTATCTCTCAGGCAATTCACCGCATTAGTCGTTGAATCCAATCGAGATCTTCGCGCGCTGCATCGTCGGCTCTGCCAGCTCGCCGCCGGCTCGCCGCCAGCTGAGGAAACAGAGCACTTCCAGGAGGAGATCAGGTTCGGAGATCTGCGACTCAGTATTCCGATACTCGGCGTGGTCGAGTCCTCGTGAACCAGACAGTTTCAGGTCGAAGATGATCCGCATGTCAGCCCTCAATGGAATGAATGAAACCGCTCCTCCGCAGCCTCGCCGTGCCCGGCTCGTCGTAGCTTCAACCGCCGCCGCGGGATCGCTGAGGATCCGAAGCGCCTCAACCTCGCCCCCGGGACGCGCGAGGGAGTCATTCGCTGCGTCATGCGTCTCACCAAGTCTATGACCACTCAGTCTATGAGCCATCAATGGAGTTCATCCAAAGTAGAATGTCGATGATTCCGGACAGTTTCATAGTACATGCAAACGATCGTCTTACGCTGGAAGGGCGACATGCGGCACAGACTCGGCTTTTCGGGGGGTTCTGAGCGGCATTCCAGGGGGCCAACCGGCACGTTGGAGGCGGTTTGGGGCCCGAAAACTCACGTTCGGAGGGGGTCTGGAGGGGGCTTCATCGGGCTATCTCGTTGAAACACCGTGGGGTTACTGCGCCGGAGTCGATCGGCACCCCGTCGTCATAACCTCTCCCTGGGGCCGAGATCTGCCCCATAAACGCACCCTAGAACGCCCGAATCGACGATAACTGCACCCTGGAAGGCCCCCACCCCACCATAACTGCACCCTGGAGGGGCCCTCACCCTCCATAAATGCACCCGCCGCTGCCCTACGGTTCGTGGCCGCTGCATCCGCCCAGGTCCCGCACTCCAATAACCCAGGGTTCCTCGCGCCGGGCCTCCTCCTCCGCGAAGGGGTTGTAGCCGTCCTCATCCGCGAAGGGGTCGTATTCGCACTTCGCGAAACGGTGAATCGAGTCGGTTGGAGGGTAGATCCAGCGCGCGGCCATCCACGCGTACGTCAATGCGAGGGAGAAGTGGTCCGGGCCTGTCCTGATATAGCGGTACTTCCTGGCTCCGGTCTCCTCATCCTCGTCGAGGAGCTTGGCGTCGGCGGCCATGTGCTGGGCGAACTGCTCGACGAGCCGGTTGCGCCGCGGGAGGGCGAGCTGCTTGTCCCGCACGGCGGCACGCGAGGCGTCGAGGGCCTCGGTGCGGTTGATCTGGACGATGCCCGTGGCGAAGTTCCACGCCGCCGAGCCCCGCTGGTTCTCGTTGAAGAAGTTCAGGAGCACCCGACCCGGGTGGCGCCCGGCGAAGGCGCGGGTCGCGTGGGTCTCGGGAAGTCCGTCGATGACACAGTACAGAACGCCGAAGCGTGTCATCAGATCGTCCAGCTGCTGGAACGTGTCGCAGACGGCGAGGTGGATCAGCTCCTTGCCTTCCTTCGGCGGCCTGCTCGCCCGGAGGATCACGACGTGCAGCTGCCGTCCGGTATCCACGCCCATCGCCGTGTCGCTGGCTCCGTCCCGCATGGGATATTCACTGCAGAGCCCGAGGACGGACTGGGCGTCCAGCCGCAGGTCCAGGTCCGCCCAGGGTATCCCGATCTTCAGGTTGTAGAACCGGTCGGGGTAGTGAGTCGTCCGGTACTCGCGGAGGATCTCGCCCGGGTCGACCTTCGATGAGAACAGCTGCGAGATCCGGTAGCCGTGGACCGGCCGGTCCGGGAACTCCGCCACCCACTCCCCCGCCCCGAGGTCGAGCTCCCCCGAGCATTTCACACACGCACGGTAGAACGATCCATCCGGGCGCGGGAGGATGATCTTCACCTCCTCACCGACCTTCTTCGGGAACTCCTTCTCGAGGCAGGTCCAGGTGCCGCAGGCGGGGCACTTCAGCATCCAGTGCCTCTGGTCGGAGGCCTGGTAGGGCTCGTCGATGCCGTAGTCGGGTAGCGACGGGTTTGATAGCTCGATGATCCGCTTGTAATCGGAGTGCGCGAGGCGTTCACGCGCCAGCGATTTGGACTCCGGGGTCGCTTCGTCCAACTCGTCGAACACCAGCATGTCCACAGGGATCGACTTCATCCCCACCGTCGACTGCATCCCGCGGAGGTAGAGATACGCCTCCCCGATCCTCTTCAGCCCGGCGGTGTCCGTGTCCTTGAGCATCTTCGACAGGAACGCGTTGTCCGCGAGCAGGGGAGAGACGCGGGATTTCGAGAACTCCAGGACGTCTGTCTTCGTCGGGAAGTAGTAGCCGACATTCAGTCCCATCAGGCAGGCATGCAGGCTTCGGAGGATCCCCCAGGTGGTCCCGCCGATCTGGGCCGCCTTGCAGAGGACCACGTGAGCGGAGGCGTCGTCGTAGATCGCCCGGAGGTACTCGTGGCCCTCGAACGAGAACGGCTTGCCGTCGAGGCGGATACGCCGGCGGGCCCACTCGGCAAGCGGCTCCGCCGCGGCGCGCGTTTCGGGTCGGGCCAGCTCCACCACACGACCGCGGAAGTACCCCTGGATGCCCCGGGGCAGCCTGGTCCCGTCCATCTACGCCGCCTCCTCTCCCCCGTCGCCGCCGTCATCCTCGTGAAGCCGCTCGAGCAGCAGCCGGGCGATCCGGTCACGGGTTTGCTCGTCTCGCACCTCCGTCTTCACGACCTCGATCACCACGTCCACGATGTGCCTCTGAGCCGCCGCCGCCTCGGCCCGGATCTGCTCCTCAGTCTGACCGTCGAGCGACAGTCCCCGGGCAAGCCGCTGTCCCCTCTGACCCTTCTCGAGGATGTTGGCCATCTTCTCGATCGTCCGGATCTCCTCCGACTTCAACCCGGCCCGCTGGGCGGATTCGAACATCTTCCCCATGACGACGTTCCAGAACTTGTGATGCTGCGCATTGAGCGTCACCCGTTCCGTCGCGAGCTCCTCGATCAGCTTCTCGGCCGCACGGCGGTCGATCTTCAACCGCAGCCCGTCCCAGTCTTCCTCCTTCCGCCAGAGCCCCACCGTGTGCGGCTTGACCTTCAGCCGCCGCGCGATCTCGGCGACGGAGGTGACCTCGTTCGTCAGGTAGAGCCGCCGGGCTTCCTCCCGCGTCTTCGTCGAATGCCGTGCCATGGGTGTCTCCTCACTCCGTCCGTTCGACCTCGCGGCTGTTCCCTCGCCATCCCTCGGCCCGCTGGCCCGTGAACTCCTGCCAGCGCTCGACGATCACGTCGCAGTACGCCGGGTCGATCTCCATCAGGAACGCCTTCCGACCCATCCGCTCGGCCGCGATGAGCGTCGAGCCCGATCCGCCAAATAGGTCGAGGACGTGCTCGCCGGGGCGGGAGGAGTAGCGTATTGCGCGCTCGGCGAGTTCGACCGGTTTCTCTGTCAGATGGACCATCGAGTTGGGCGAGATCTTCTTCACGGACCACACGTCGGTCGCGTTGTTGATCCCCGGGTGGAAGTAGTGGGCCGCGCCTTCCTTCCAGCCGTAGAAGCACCACTCGTGGTTCCCCATAAAATCCTTCCTCGTGAGGACGGGCCACTCCTTCACCCAGATGACGGCCTGCGAGAAGTAGAGACCGGCGGCCTTGAGGGCGCCCGGGTAGTTCGCGCAGTTGGCGTAGCCGCCCCAGCAGTAGAACGAACGTCCGGGCTCGAGCGCCGAGGCCGCGTTGCCGAACCAGGCGAGCAGCCGCTTCTCGAACTCCTCCGGAGGGAGAAAGTCGTTCTCCAGCACCCGGTCGCGGGCGCGCATCTTCCCGGTGGGCCTCGCCTTCTCCGGGTGACGGGCGAGGTCGAGGCCCTGGTGGTGCTTGCGGCCCTTCCCCGCCGCCGCGATCGCGTTGTTCGACCGCGGTTCGACGTTCACGTTGTACGGAGGATCCATGTGAATGAGGTGCATCGCGTTGCCGGCGATCAAGCGTTCGACATCGGAGACGGCGCCGGCATCCCCACACAGCAGCCGATGCGCTCCGAGGATGATCAGGTCCCCGCGATTGGTGGCCGGCTCATCCGGAGGCGCCGGGATCGCGTCCGGATCGGTCAGCCCGTCTTGGAGAAGTTCCTGGTCGACCAGGAGTGCGGTGATCTCGTCGCCGGTGAATCCGGTCAACTCCAGGTCCGCTCCCCCGACCTTCAACTCCACAAGTAACCGCTCGAGCATCTCCTTGTTGGCGCTCACTTGGAAACGTAGTTTTCTGAACCGGCGCCGGTAATGGGGGTCTTCGGCATCATCCGCGCCGCAGGCGCGCGGGGGTGGGGGGGGTGCGATAAGGTAGACGTTCCAGGCGAGATAAACAAAACCCCGGCCGTTCAAGCAGCCGGGGTTTTGGGTGTCAGCCCGGTCACCCGGGTCTCCACACAACAAGTAGGTTAGACCCTGCCATGATCGGCTGGCTGTGTCCAGGCTCGTCTGCGCGACGGGATGCGCGGCGCCGGCCAAGCTCAGTTCCTTCAATGCTTTTGCCGAGCCACGGGTTGTGGGGCGGTGTTCTGGATCTGCCGGTCGTGCTGGCGTGGCCAGGCTTACTGCGCGGCGAACTGCCGGTCGCGGGAGCGCCGTGCGCAGCGGCGCCGGGCCAATCAGCGGCATCAGTGCTCGGTGGAGGGGCGTGCCGACCACCGGGATCGGCAGCGCGGCTATCGACAGCGCCGCTCATCACAAAGCGTGACGGATCAGGGTAGCGATCCGCCCGCTGATCCGCCCAAGCTGCCGGCGACGGATCCGCTCCCGGCGAGCACACCCTCGTGCGACGTGCAGCGGTCCATGGAGAGTGAGCATGAGCGAGAGAGCCTGCGTCCCCGGCTGTTCCCCGGACGGTTGCCGCGGTTGCGCTGTTCGCGCTGCGGTCGCATCGGACGGTTCGCAGCCGTTTTTGCTGGTTGGGGTTGAGCGATGATCGATCCGGAGCAGGTCGTCAGGATCCGCCGGCTGTACTTCGCCGAGCGCTGGAAGATCGGAACGATCGCCACGGCGCTGCAACTGCACCCGGACACGGTGCGCGGCGCGGTGGAGACCGATCGCTTCAACCGCACGCAGGTGGTTCGCGGCTCCGCGCTGCTGGACCCCTATCTGCCGTTCATCAGCGCGACGCTGGCGCAGTATCCACGGCTGCGCGCCACGCGGCTGTATCAGATGATCCGCTCGCGCGGCTATGCGGGCTCAGTGGTGCAACTGCGCCGCGTGGTCCGGCGGTTACGTCCGGTGGTGCGCGAGGCGTTCCTGCCGCTGCGGACGTTCCCTGGCGAGCAGGGCCAGGTTGACTGGGCGCACTTCGGTGAGGTACGGGTGGGACAGGCGCGGCGCAAGCTGTCATGCTTCGTGCTGACGCTGTCGTATAGCCGCGCGCTGGCACTTCAGTTTTTCTTCGATCAGAGCCTGGAGAACTTCCTGGCCGGGCACATCCGCGCATTCGAGCAGGCCGGTGGCGTCGCCAGGACGTTGCTATACGACAACCTCGGCTCGGTCGTGATGCAGCGGCGCGGTGATGCGGTGCAGTTCCATCCGCGACTGCTGGAACTCGCCGCGCACTATCACTTCGCGGCCGTCCCGTGCAGGCCCGCACGCGGTTCGGAGAAGGGACGCGTGGAGCGAAGCATCCGATATGTCCGCGACTCGTTCTTCGCCGCCCGTCCGTTCACGACGCTGGCGGAGCTGAACCGACAGGCGCAGCAGTGGCGCGCGGAGGTCGCGCTGGCGCGCCGCTGGGTGGACGATGACGCGTGCAGCGTGGGTGAGGCGTTGGCTGAGGAACAGCCGTTGCTGCTGCCGTTGCCAGCGCATCCTCTGGAGAGCGAACTGCTCCGGCCGATCCGTTCCGGCAAGCGGATCCTCGTGCGCTTCGACCTGAACGACTACTCGATCCCGCCGGAGGCGGTGGGCAAGGTGCTGACACTCGCGGCGTCGCAAAGCCAGGTGCGGCTGCTCGACGGGACGGTCGAGATCGCCCGGCACGCGCGCAGCTATGACCGGCACGAGTTGGTGATGGATCCGGCGCATCAGCAGGCGCTGCTGGCCGAGAAGCGCAAGGCACTCGGGGCGAGCCGTTCCTCGCGGCTGCTGGCGGCGGCGCCGGAGGCGGAGAGACTGCTCCAGCAAGCGGTGCTGCGACACGAGCCGGCAGCGGGGCAGACGGGCGAACTGCTGCGGCTACTCGACGACTACGGCGCCGCGCAGTTGCGCTCGGCAATCGTCGAGGCGCTCGAGCGCAACAGCCCGCGCGCCAGTTCCGTCTCCTGCATCCTCAGTCGGCGGCACCGCCAGCGCCAGGCGCGGCTGCTGACCCCTGTGAACCTGTCGCGCCGGCCAGAGCTGGCAGACCTTTACGTGCAACCGCACGATCCGGAGACCTACGATGACCTCGCAGACGTCAAGCGCGACTGATCTGACACAGCAACTGGCCCAGATCGGGTTGCACGCCACGGCCGGCAACCTGGATGACTTCATCGCGCGTGCGGCGAAGGGCCGCTGGAGCGTGCGCGCGGCGCTCGAAGAGCTGACCCGCGCGGAACTGCACGAACGTGCCGGACGGAGCCTGCAGCGGCGACTGGCCCGCTCGCGGCTGGGGCGGTTCAAGCCGATGGTGGACTACGACTGGAACTGGCCGAAGAAGATCGACCGGGCGGTGATCGAGCGGGCGCTGACGCTGGAGTTCATCGAGGAGGGGCGGAACCTGATCCTGCTGGGGTCCAACGGCCTGGGTAAGACGATGATCAGCAAGAATATCGCGTTCGCCGCGGTGCAGCGCGGCCGCTCGGTGCTGTTCCGCACGGCGGCGGAGTTGATCGAGGATCTGCAGGTCGACTCGGCCGAGCTGCGCCGGCGCAAGCTGGCGCACTACGCCCGCCCGCAACTGCTGTGCATCGACGAGGTCGGATACCTGTCCTACGACAGCCACGCCGCGGATCTGCTGTACGAGGTGATCAACCGCCGCTACGAACAGAAGGCGCTGATCGTGACGACCAACCGGGCGTTCAAGGAATGGAACCAGGTGTTCCCCAACGCTACCTGCATCGCCACGCTGCTGGACCGTCTCACGCACCACGCCGACGTGACGGTGATCGAAGGGCAAAGCTACCGCGTGCGCGAGAGCGAGACGGAAGCGGCACGCCGGCGCGGTCGAACGTGAGCGACAGGGCAGACTTAGCGGCGCAGTACATCCACGCCGTGCTCGCGGCCTATCGCAGATCACCCCACGCGCTGGGGCGTGTGCGTCCCGCTGACCGCCGCCTCGCCGCGACGCTCCATCGGACGGGCGTTCCGCTCCAGACTGTTCAGGACGCGCTGCTGCTCGGCGCCGCCCGCCGTCAAGCTGGCGGGGCAAGCGTCGAACCGATCCGTTCGCTGTACTACTTCTGCCCCGTCATCGAGGAGCTGATGCGCCAGCCCCTGCCGCCGGGCTACGCGGACTACCTCAGGCAGCGGCTGCCCGCAGCCGAGGCGCCTGAAGGACCGCTACATGCCGGTCCAGAAAACGACGCTTCTTGATGATCGCCAACAAGCAGCAAGAAGGGACAGGAAGGTCAAGTTCACGGCGCTCCTGCACCACATCTACAACCTTGAAACGCTCCGGGCGGCCTACTTCAGCCTCAAGAGGGATGCCGCTGCGGGCGTGGACGGTGAGACGTGGCGGCACCATGGCGAGGCTCTGGAGGCGAACCTCCGGGACCTCTCCGACAGGCTGAAACGCGGAGCATACCGGGCGAAGCCGGTCCGCAGGGTGTACATCCCCAAGGCCGACGGGCGGCGGAGGCCGCTCGGAGTCACCGCGCTGGAAGACAAGATCGTCCAGCGCGCGACGGTCGAGGTGCTGAATGCCATCTACGAGACTGATTTTCTCGGCTTTTCGTACGGGTTCCGGCCGGGGCGCAGCCAGCACAACGCGCTGGACGCGCTCTACACGGGGATCCTGACGAGAAAGGTGAATTGGGTGCTCGACGTGGACATCCGTGGGTTCTTCGATGCCATCGACCACGGCTGGCTGATGAAGTTCGTCGAGCACCGGATCGCGGACCGGCGCGTCCTGCGGCTCATCCAGAAATGGCTGAACGCGGGCGTGCTGGAGGATGGCAAGCGGATGCGGGTGGAGCAGGGGACGCCTCAGGGCGGCAGCGCATCGCCGCTGCTGGCGAACATCTACCTCCACTACGCGTTTGACCTCTGGGCTCAATCGTGGCGTCAGAAGCAGGCCAACGGCGATGTCATCGTCGTCAGGTTTGCCGACGACATCGTGATTGGATTCCAGGGCAAGCCGGATGCCGAGCGGTTCTGGGCGGAACTTGTCGAGCGGCTTCGAGAGTTCCGGCTGGAACTGCATCCCGAGAAGACGCGCCTTCTGGAGTTCGGCCCGTTCGCGGCCGACAATCGAAAGAGGCACGGGCAAGGGAAGCCCGAGACGTTCAACTTCCTCGGCTTCACGCATATCTGCGGGAAGAAGAGGAGCAATGGACGGTTCACGGTGCTCAGGCAAACGATCCGCAAACGGTTGCAGGCGAAGCTGAGCGAGGTGAAGGCCGAACTCAAGCGACGCATGCACGACCCCATCCCCAAGGTGGGCGAGTGGCTGCGCTCGGTTGTCGGGGGACACATCCGTTACTACGGTGTGCCGATGAACCGCCGGGCGCTGCACACATTCCGGCACCAGGTGGGCCGACTCTGGTATCGCGCACTCTCGCGGCGAAGCCAGAACGGCCGTGTTCTCTGGGACCGGATGCGGCGGCTTATCAACCGCTGGTTGCCCCCCGTGCGCATCTGCCACCCCTATCCCTTGAGGCGACTTGGCGTCATCACCTGAGGCAGGAGGTGCAGCTAGCAAAACGGTGTGGCCAGCAGGTGCGAATCCTGCCCCGGCAATTGGTCGGTTCAGCCGGGTAGCTGGCTCGACTCGGGAGGAGGAAACGAATCCCGGGCAAGCTCGAGCGACAAAGCCCTCGCCGCGCGTTTCAGCGCGGGAGCGATCAGGGGGGCGAGCGAATGGGAGGGTCGTAACTGAATGGAATGCTTGCAGCGCCGAAATCAGGTGCCCGCGTGAAGTCGCTTGCGGGAGAACTTGGAGCGCGCCGAGCCGTCTCTTGTTGGCGAAGGCCGCCGTCGCTCGGGAAGAAATCGACCAGATGCACCGAGCGAGCACCCGGCGCAGGGGGCACGACACTTCCAGAAGAGGGCACGCAGTCAAAGCTAGGACGGTCCGGTGGACCAGCCGTGGATGGCCTAAGCGGCGAAGACCAATGCCGACGAGACTAAGGTCGAAGTGGCATGGAGGCCACAGGACCCGCGCATGGGCCCATAGGAGCGATGAAGGAGAGTAATTCCTCCTGAGCAAAGGGGCCCTGGGCAGTGGCGGGCACGCAGCGCGCAGAAGCCGGCACACTGAGGCCGGAGGTATGTGCTGCAAGCGAGCGTGCCGAGCTCTGGAGCAAACCCGGTGGTCGCCAAGGTATGCGGGCCTTCGCTTAAGCTGCCGATCACCGTGGGCAGGCTCCAAAGGGAAAGCTACTGTCCCCAACCGGATCGGGGAAATCCCGCCGTCCGGGATGACAACGGGGGACGCAGGAAACGGACCAAGGCGCGGAATGAGGCACCGGCGAGTTCCGATAAGGAGTCGGACACAGCTACTCCCCGCGGCCCACTGGCACTGCGCCTGTGTTCTATCCAAACCCGGATGCGGTAACGCCGCTCGTCCGGATCTGTGGAGGGGGTTATGGGCAACCATGATTCCTACTCCGCCGTGTGAGTGAAGTCCCGAGAATCGGACCGGATATTCGCCTCGCGCGAGGAGCCGGTCAAGTGCGGGAGGGCTCCTGGCCGCGCGCCGCGAAAAACGCGCGCATGACCTCGAGGTCGCGGCCGATCTGCTCGCGCAGGGCCCCGGCCGAGGGAAACTTCCTCTCGTCGCGGATCCGCGCGTGAAAGGACACGCGAAGGCGCCGTCCGTAGAGGTCCCCCTTGAAATCGGGAAGCCAGGTTTCGACGGCGAAGCCCGCTCCTTCGAAGGTCGGTCTCGTCCCGATGTTCGTCAGACCGGGATGCCGCGACGAGGCCAGGACCGTCTCGGTGATGTAAACCCCCGATGCCGGGATCACCTCGTTGGCGACCTCGATGTTCGCCGTCGGCGCTCCCTGCGAGCGACCGCGGCCCGCCCCGCGGACGACGTCCCCGATCGCCTCGTACGGCCGTCCCATCATCTCGGCCGCGGCCGCCACGTCTCCTGCCGCCAGCGCCTCGCGGATCAGGGAGGCGCTGATCCTCTCCTCGCCGCGACGGACGATCTCGGCGCTCTCCACGCGAAACGCCGGCCCGCCCGCCCGCTCCGCCCCGGCGGCCATCCTCCGGAGAAGTTCGAGATCGCCGCGCCGTCCCCGTCCGAAACGGAAGTCCACGCCGATGTAGATCTCGGCGACCCGAAGCCTTCCGATCATGAACTCCTCGACGAACCTCTCGGGCTCGACCTCGGAGATCGCCAGGTCGAACGGGATGAACAGGACGCCGTCGAATCCCTCGGCGCGGAGGATGTCGATCTTCTGACCGCGCGTGAGGATCATGCGCGGGGCTCTGTCGGGACGGAGGATTGTCAGAGGATGAGGATCAAAGGTGACCGCCCAGGCGGGGAGACCTCGTGACGCGGCGCGCTCGCGCACGCGGGCGAAGATCCGCTGGTGGCCGAGATGCATGCCGTCGAAGTTTCCGATCGTCGCGACGACCGGCTGCGGGAAGGGGTCCAGGTCGAGAAACCCGTTCACGATCTTCACGCCGTCAGAGTCCCGTCCCGGCGCAACCCCAGAGCCGCAGACCCGCCTGAAGC
>JBOGJN010000426.1:0-1649 GCA_050745445.1 Thermoanaerobaculia bacterium | reverse complement strand
GAGCGCGCGCTCGCTGCCCGGAACGGAAGGAGCGACCTATCCCTTCTGGTCCCCCGACAGCCGGTTCCTGGGGTTTTTCGCCGACGGAAAACTGAAGAAAGTCGAGGTCTCCGGCGGGCCGGTGCTGGCGCTCTGCGACGCCCCCGACGGACGCGGCGGGAGCTGGAACCGGGACGGGGTGATTCTGTTTGAGCCCCATTTTCGCGAGCCGCTCTTCCGGGTGCCGGCAACAGGAGGCAAGCCGACGCCGGTCACGCTTCTCGACGAGTCCCGCAAGGAGACGACGCACCGCTTCCCCTCTTTCCTGCCGGATGGAAAGCACTTCCTCTACCTGGCGGCAAGCCACGCCGTCGGCACCGAGAGCGAGCTGCACGCGATTTACGTCTCCTCGCTCGATCCGAGAGAAAAGCCGAGGCTCCTCGTCAACGCTCGGTCAAAACCGCTCTACGCGGCCGGTCACCTCCTCTTCGTGCGCCAGAGGACGCTGATGGCGCAGCCCTTCGACGCGAAGAGCGGCAAAGTCACTGGCGACGCCTTCCCGGTCGCGGAGAACGTTCAGGAAGACGTGGGCTACTTCACGGCCGTCTTCTCGGTCTCGGAAAACGGCGTCCTGGCATATCAGGAGGGGGGCGGGAGCACCGGTCTGTTTCAACTGGCCTGGTTCGATCGAAGCGGCAAGCAAGTCGAAGCCATGGGAACACCGGCGGATTACTGGGCTCCCCGACTCTCACACGACAACCGACGCATCGCCTCCGGGATCAGCGATCCGGGCGACATCTGGCTTCAAGACTTGACGCGGCGTGTCTCCACCCGCGTGACCTTCGATCCGGCGCACGATGGCAATCCGATCTGGTCCCCGGACGACTCCCGCATCCTCTTTAACTCGCAACGCACGGGGGCCGGCGACCTCTACCAGAAAGCCGCGGCCGGCACCGGAGCGGACGAGCTTCTCTACTCCTCGAACGCCCTGAAGATCCCGAACGACTTTTCCCCCGACGGCCGTTACATGCTCTTCCAGGCTTTGAACCCGAAAACCAAATGGGACCTCGAGGTCCTCTCACTCCCGGATCGCAAGGTCACTGCCTTCCTGAAGACCGAGTTTGACGAAATATCGGGAATGTTCTCTCCCGACGGCCGCTGGATCGCCTACGCGTCCAACGAGTCGGGGCGTTTCGAGATCTACGTTCAGCCCTTCCCCGGCCCGGGAGGCAAGTGGCAGATCTCGACGGCGGGAGGGACCGCGCCGGTCTGGCGCCGCGACGGTAAAGAGCTCTTCTACCTGGCGCTTGACCGGAAACTGATGGCCGTGGAGGTCAAGACCGGGCCTGCGTTCGAAGCCGGGGTGGCGAGGCCACTCTTCCAGGCGCGTCTCAGAAACGATCCCGACCGCGAGTACGATGTCTCGGCCGATGGGCAGCGCTTCCTGGTGAACGTGCCCCTCGCAGAGGAGACCTCCCCCCCGATCACCCTCGTCCAGAACTGGACGGCGTTGCTGCGCAAGTAAACCGGCGATCGCTCGCCGGCCTCACGGGGTCACCTCCGCCAGTTCGACGAAGCTCTTGCCGCGCCGCTCGGGGCCCAGAGACACGGCCAGAGCCAGGATGAGAATCGTCGCGATCTCGAAGGAGGCCAGGGCCCCCGCGTAACCC
>JBOGJN010000425.1:0-1950 GCA_050745445.1 Thermoanaerobaculia bacterium | reverse complement strand
GGATGTGGACCTGATCATGGGCACTTTCTCCAAGTCGATGGCCTCCGTCGGCGGGTTCATCGCGGGAGACGCCGTCGTCATCGACTACATCAAGCACCGCGCACGGTCGATGATGTTCTCCGCCGCTCCGCCACCGGCCTCGGTCGGCGCGGCGCTCGCAACCGTCGAGATCATGGAGAGCGAGCCCGAGCGGCGCCAGCGGCTGTGGGAGAACACGCGCTTTTTTGCCGAGGGGTTGCGCTCCCTGGGGTTCGACACCGGCCAATCGCAGACGCCGGTCGTTCCGGTGGTCGTCGGCGAGGACCTCGTGGCGCTGCGCATGGTGCATCGTCTCCACGAGGAAGGAGTCTTCGTCAACTGCGTCATCTCGCCGGCAACGCCGCCGGGTCGCGCGCTGATCCGAACGTCGCTCATGGCCACGCACACCCGCGAGCAGCTCTCGCGCGCGCTGGAGGCGATCGAGAAGGTCGGGCGGGAAGTGGGCGTCCTGCGGACGGTGCCGGTCTGAAGGTAGCTGTCAGTTATCAGCTTTCAGCCTTCAGCCCGGACCTGCCGGCGACTCGTTCCTCTGTTCCCTGAAAGCTGAGAGCTGATGGCTGAGAGCTTGATTTCCATCGAGCCGATCGGCCGTACGAAGAGGGAGCTTCATCGTTTTTTCGACGTTGCTGACCGGATCTACCTCGGTGACCCGAAGTGGGTCGCGCCGATCCGGGACGATCTCGCCAAGGTCTTCGCACAGACCAACCCGTTTTTCCAGCACGCGGAGATACGGCTCTTCCTCGCGCGGCGCGAGGGCGTTGACGTCGGGCGGATCGCCGCCATCCTGGACCGCAACCACAACGAGTTTCACGGCGAGCGGACGGCCTTCTTCGGCTACTTCGAGTCGGCCGACGATCGTGAAGTGGCAGGCCTCCTCTTCGAGGCGGCGGCGCTCTGGGCGCGCGAGCGCAAGATGGAGACGCTGCGGGGTCCGACCAACCCGTCCTTGAACGACGAGGCGGGGCTGCTTGTGGACGGATTCGACTCGCCCGCCGTTCTGATGATGACCTAC
Organism: Thermoanaerobaculia bacterium; assembly: GCA_050745445.1. Lineage (GTDB taxonomy): Bacteria > Acidobacteriota > Thermoanaerobaculia > UBA5066 > Gp7-AA6 > JBOGJN01. The sequence goes on along the minus strand of JBOGJN010000425.1, from coordinate 899 downwards.
AACCCGCGGTACTACCCGGCGCTCTACGAGGGGGCGGGCTTTCGCAAGGCCAAAGACCTCCTCGCGTTCTGGTTCGAGATCGGCCCGAAGCCGCTCGAGCGGTTCCGGCGAGTCAACGAGCGCCTGCGCCGGGAAGAAAAGACCTTCCGGATGCACAAGATCTCCAAGCGCAGCCTGAAGGCGGATCTTCCGCTGGTTCGGGAGGTCTACAACGCCGCCTGGGAAAAGAACTGGGGCTTCGTCCCGATGACTCCCGAGGAGATGGACTTCATGGCCAAGCGGATGAAGCCGCTTCTCGACCGCGACTTCGCTCTCCTGGGCGTCTTCGAACGGCCCGACGGCTCCGTCGAGCCGGTGGCTTTCATGATGACGTTGCCCGACTACAACGCGGCGATTGCGCCGCTCAAGGGACGCCTCCTCCCGTTCGGATGGCTGAAATTCCTGATCGGCCTGCGCCGCATCAAGACCGTTCGCGTCTTGACCCTCGGCGTCAAGAGGGAGTACCGGTCGCGCGGACTGCAGTCGCTTCTCTTCGAGCAAAGCGTCTCCACGGCCCTGAAGCGCGGCTACACCGGCTGCGAGGTCTCGTGGCTGCTCGAGGACAACGACCTGATGATCCGGGGCATGAAGGTCTGGGGAGGGCGCTGCTACAAGACCTACCGGATCTACGACCGGGCGCTGTAGCGCGAGTCCCTCACCAGCCGGTCGTACAGCCGGTCGCCCAACGGCGTCGTCAGGACGGCGAGCAGAATGCCGGCCAGCACGTCCACGACATAGTGGTAGCGGCAGTACACGGTCGAGATGACCAGACAGACCGCGACGGGCAGAAGAAACCAGAAGACATCCCGGGCTCGGCGGAAGGCGACCAGCAGGACCGCGACGGCGATCATCGTGTGGCC
>JBOGJN010000424.1:0-2781 GCA_050745445.1 Thermoanaerobaculia bacterium | reverse complement strand
ATGCTCGGAATGGCGGGGCAGCTCGGCGTCATCGCGCCGGGTGCCTACGCGGACGTCATAGCCGTGGCGGGGGATCCGCTTCGGGACGTGGCGGCGCTTGAACACGTGCTCTTCGTCATGAAGGGCGGGGTCGTCTACCGCAACGACGCAAAGTAGTCGTTTTCACGGGTCTCGCGTCACGACGGGCCATAGCGGCCTTGATTCTCGACGTTCGCAGGGGCGGGGCTTGTCCCCGCCCGTCCGGTTTCGGTCGTATGTCAGATTTGACATAACGCGGTTTGCCAGGATCGGGCGGCCGCGAGGGCCGCCCCTACGAAGCAGATCCGACAGTTTCATCCAGTCAACGTTCGTCGGGGCAGGGGTTGTTCAAACCCGTTCCACTACCGGGCGAAGCGGAAACCCTCCCGGACTCCGTGAGGAAAGAGGAACCGGCCGACCAGGACGGCGAGCAGCACAGTCGCGACGACGGCGGCGATCTTGGTGCCGGTGGCCTGGCGGACCCAGAACGCCTGGGGCGAGACGAGCCTTCGCCGGATGAGCAGCTGTTCCGCCAAGAAATAGAGCACGAGGGCGAGCGCGAGGCCCAGCAAAATCCCCTCCCACTCCCGCGAGAAACGGATTGCGTCCTCGATCCGTCCCCCGAAGAGGATGCCGAGCGCCGTCCAGACCACACAGTTGACGAGCGAGGCGCCCGTGTCCGCCAGGATGAAGCGCCCCAGGGGCATTTTCGCGGCCCCAGCCGTGAAGAAGACGACGGGACGAAGGCCGTACAGGTAGCGCGCTAGAAAAATCACCCGGTAGCGGTAGCGATGAAAAGACTCCTGAATTTTCCGTACCTTCGCGGGCGGGAAGATCCTGCGCAGGAAACGGTGGCGGTCCAGGCTCCCGCCAAAGAGCGCCCCGAAACCATAGAGGATCGCATCCGAGAGCACGATGCCGGCCAGCTCCGCTCCCACCATATAGGGAAAGCGCGCCACGCCCCGGAAGACGAGGAAACCGGCGATCAGGAGCACGACTTCTTCGGGCGGACTCGGGCCAAACGCCCCGAGAAAGAGAAGAAAAAAAACGCCGAAGTACGACTGCTTCTCGAGGTACTGCTCGACGATCTTCAGGGCGGGCTCGTGCAGGAACGCCACGGCGGCGGGCACCGGCCATGCGAGCATCGCTCGATTCTAAGACACGCTGTACCGAGCCGCCCCGGTCGAACTGCCTCCGGGCAGTCTTTATGTGTCGGTGATCCCGGCCTTGTAGCCTTCGCGCGCCAGCAGTCCCGCGAACTCCGACTTGTTGATCGAATTCATGTAGGCCTCTTTGATGTCGATCAGCTTGTTTTTGACAAGCGTCAACAGAGAGTCGTTCAACGTGGTCATTCCCTGTGCCCTGCTCGTCTGCATGATCGAGTAGATCTGGAAGATCTTTTTTTCGCGGATCAGATTAGAGACCGCACTGTTGCAGATCAGGATCTCGTAGGCGGCCACACGCCCCCCGCTGATCTTCTTGCAGAGGTTCTGCGCGATCACACCGCGTAGTGAGCCCGCGAGCATCGTTCGGATCTGCTCCTGCCGGTCCGGCGGGAACTGGTCGATGATCCGGTCGATTGTCGAGGGGGCGGTGGTCGTGTGGAGGGTGCCGAAGACCAGATGTCCCGTTTCGGCCGTCTCGACGGCCATCGCCACCGTTTCCAGGTCTCGCATTTCGCCCACCAGCACGATGTCCGGGTCCTCGCGCAGGGCGGCGCGCAGGGCGTCCTTGAAGGAGTCGGTGTGCGCATGGACCTCGCGCTGGTTGACCAGGCATTTCTTGTTCTCGTGGACGAACTCGATCGGGTCTTCGACCGTGACGATGTGGTCGGTTCGGTTCTCGTTGATGTGGTCGATGAGAGTCGCAAGCGTCGTGGTCTTGCCGCACCCCGTTGGCCCGGTCACGACCACGAGACCCTTGGTCAAGTAACACAGCTCGAGCACGCTCTTGGGCAGCCCCAGTTCTTCCGGCGTGCGGATTTGAAACGGGATCGCGCGGAAGACGGCGCCGGGCCCCTTGCGGTCCCGGAAGTAGTTGACTCGAAAACGCGAGACGCTCGGGATCGCGTGGGCGAAGTCGGTGTCGTTGCGGCGCTCGAACTCCTCCCGGTTCCGGGCGGGCATGATCTCCTGAAGGCGGGCCAGAAGCTCTTCTGCGGCAAACGGCGGATGCCCCGGGAGCACCTGCATGACGCCATGGAGACGGATGTTGGGGGGAGCGCCGGTCGAGAGATGGAGGTCCGAGGCCCCGACCTCGAGCATCTCCAGAAGAAGCTTGTCGATCGCGGACTTGGCCGAGACGCGGCCGTGGGAAGCAGTCGTCGTGACGCGAGGCTTGGCCGCCGCGGCGGGCGCCGGAGCGGCGGGAGGCGCGGGCGGCGGCTCGGCTGCGGCTGCCTTCAGCTCGATCGAGACCTTCCAACCCGTCGGCGCGGCATCCACGCGCACGGTGATGGGAGTCGCGCCGTGGTTGTAAAGAAACGTGGTCCCGCCGTCGCGATTTAAGTTCGTGCCGGGCGGCACAATCTCCTCGACCAGAGCGACCAGAGCCTTGTGGGGCGTGCTCTGCGAGGCGTAGCGCTTGCCGGTGGGAAACACGAGCTGGACCTTCTCGCCGCTTCCGAGAAGCGCTCCCTGAGCGCCAAACTTCGCTATGCTTTGCAGCAACGCATCGATCTGAGACAACGGATTTCCTCCTCGGAACCCGCCTAAGCGAGCTCCACGATGCGCTGGACGAAGGACTTGTTGACCAGATACAGGT
>JBOGJN010000423.1:0-9319 GCA_050745445.1 Thermoanaerobaculia bacterium | reverse complement strand
ACTTCAGGCGTCCGCGCCTGAAGTCGCTTCGACGGGCTACTCGAGCATGCGTTTCAAGTCGTCTGACTTGCGGCCGGTCAGATCCCACCGGACGAGCACGGCCGGAATGAGGCCGGCGGCGTTGAATTCGTCCATGAATCGCTTCATCCGGAAGCTCTCGCCGAGCTGTTGCCTTCGATCGGACAGAAGCTTCTCGATCTCGATCTTGCCGATGAGGTAGCTCGTGCCGTACCCGGGTTGCTGAAGATAGAGATGTTGCTCGGCGCGGACGAGATTCCCGTCCATCCGAAGCCATCCCCGCGGCGTGTTTGCGCAGGCGAAAGCCGAAGCCTGCTCGAGGGTCATCTCGTTGCTGTGCATCTTGAGCTCGCCCAACGCCCGCGCGGCTCGCTCGGCGACCAGGATGTACACGAGCTCGCGGGAGCGCGGCCGCGCGTCGACCATGCCGGCCTGCATCATCAGTTCTTCCCAGCCCGTGGCGTGGCCCTCGGTGCGGGTGTTGAAGATGTTGTAGAGAAGCGCTCCCCGGCGGATCGGGCTTGGATGCGGCTCGTGCACCATCCAGGCCTTGTCGAACCAGTGATACCCGTGGGTGCGCAACACCTCGGGGTCCCGGTAGTCCACCTCTCCGAAGAATTCGAGGGGACCTGGGCTGAAGCTGCCGATCCGGGCGCGCAGCGCCGGGTCCATCCAGTCCCGGATCGAGAGGATCTCGTGATCCAGGAGGAAAGCCATGTACTCGGTGACCGCGGCGTTGAACGCCCGCGAATACTCGTCGGCCTTCGCGACCAGCACCTGCGGAGGCAGCTTCGCGTTGCGGTGCTCTTCCATGACGAGGAAGGCCTCCGAGCGCGCGAGCTCCCGCTCCATGATCGCCACTTCCTCCTGCCACGTGTACGGGGCAAGCTGGACGTTCTTCAGGTACCAGTTGTAGTTCTCGACACCCACGCCTGAGGGACCGGTCTTGGACGCCGACTTGGACTCGAGCCATGCCGCGAGATCGTCGGTCGCCTGCCGGGCTTTCTCGACGTCGCCCTTGAGACTGCCAGGGGCACCGGTCAACTGCGACGCGAGCCGCGTCAGGTCGGCGCTCTGTTGCCGGATGCTCTTCGTGCCGAAGATCCAGAGATCCCTGCCGTTGCCGGTCAGGTTGGTCTTCGCCTGCGCCAGAAGCCGCGGGATCGCGCGGAGACCGGTGTCCATCTCTTCGGCCCGCTCCGGGGAAAGCGGGAACTGGTAGGTCCAGAGCTCCACGGCGCCGAGGGCGAACGGTCCCTCGCGAGCGGGCTGATCGCTCTCCTCCGTGAAGACCGTGACGTAGAAGGCCGGGTTGTTGGCCCAGGGCTTCAAGACGCGGTGATCGAAGTCGAGGCCGTTTAGCTCGGCGCGCACGACGTGGTAGTCGACTTGCTGCGCCACGGGCCAGCCACTCGGGTCGATCGCGGTGAGCCGCTGCCGGAAGGTGTCAAGCTCGAGCTGCTGCGCGGCCATCGCGCCGGCGGTGTAGTCGGGCACGCCGTCGACGAGCTTCGGCTTCTGGAACGATCGCCACTCTCGGAAAAACGAGAGCAGGTCCTCGTAGCGGGTGCTCCGGGGAGGGCCGGGAGAGGCGGGGCCGGCGCCGCCGACCAGGGCCGCGGCCGTAAGCAGACAGGCGGCCGTGACGCTAACCGAAGAGAGTGACATTGTCGGGCCTCCGGTTTCTTTGGCCTTCAGTGAGCGATTCAGTGGTGGCGGTTCTGTTGCACGTTGTCCAGCCGCGAGAGAGATCGCGAGCCCTGCGCGGATCTTACCGCGGCTGGCGCCACATTCTCGCCAAGCCGCAGAGGTCGAGCCCGGCTTGCCGGCGGGCGAGGTCGAGTGATAGCGTCGGGCAGCACCTGCAATGAAAAGGAGGTTTGTCATGAGGGGAAAAAACGTAGTGGCGTTCGCGGTGTCTTTTCTGCTGGCTGCGGCAGTGCTGGCGCAAGGATCCGGAGAGGCGAAAGCGAAGAGCGCTCCGAAAACCAAGGCCGGTAAGGCCGTCATATGGCCGGCCGGCGACCTGAAGTGGGCCGCAATGGCCGATGGTCCTCCGGGAGTCATGATTGTCGATCTGTGGGGCGACCACACCAAGGGCGCGTACGGTGCGTTGACCAAGTTCCCGGCAGGAACGACCGCGCCCCTCCACACGCACACTTCCGACATGCGCATCGTCGTCTTGTCGGGCACGTTAGTTCATGGGCCTGAGGGAAAGCCCGAAGTGAAGCTCGGCCCCGGCTCTTACCTGAAGCAGCCCCGGAACTACCGTCACTCGACGACCTGCGACAAGGCCTCGGAGTGCCTTTTCTTCATCGAAGGAAGCGGAAAGTTCGACATCAAGATGGTCGAAGAGGGGAAGGCGCCCGAAAAGAAATAGCCGGCCGACGGGCTAACTCTCGGCCGCGGGCGGTCGCTGCGCGACCAGCGGCCGAGAGAGTTCAATACCAGAGCTAAGGCCAACGCGCGCGACACGGAGCACATAGCCCGTCCTGCGCCACTCCCGCAAAAGGGGTAAAGGGGCACCGCTTGTTCGGTCGTCCGTGGGCCTGGTTCGCGTCTTGAGGCCGGCCGCCGATTGGTTGCTTTTCTGAATATCTGAAAGTCTGATAAAATACCCGCATGGCTGAGCCGACGCGCATCGGGAAGCGCGGGACGATCGTTCTTCCGGCGAAACTTCGGCGGAGGTACGGTTTCGAGGAAGGCACGATGGTGCTTGCCGAGGAGGCGCCCTACGGCGTGCTGCTGCGGCCGGCCGCGGTCCTTCCGGTCGAGGTCTACACGCCGGAGCGCAAGGCGGAGTTCTTGCTCTCGAATGCGACGGACGCCAGCGACCTTCGGAAGGCAGAAGCGGAGGTCCGGCGGATGGGGCTCGAGCCCGCGAAGATTCGGCATCGCAAACCCGCGAAGCGATAGCTGGGGTCAGGGATGATCCGCGTCTTCCTTGACGCGAATGTTCTCTTTTCGGCCGCGTACCGCGAAGGCGCAGGCCTCGCACGGCTCTGGGCGCTGCCGGAGGTGGAACTGCTGACCTCGGGCTACGCGGCGGAAGAGGCCCGGCGAAACCTCGATTCGCCGAGCGCGAAGGCCAGGCTCGAAAGTCTGCTCGGGACGATCGAAGTGGTTGCGGAGGCGCCGAGCGTGGCCCTCCCGCGATCCGTCAAGCTTCCTGAGAAGGATCGGCCTATTCTCAAGGCGGCGGTGGCGGCCCGCGCGACGCATCTGCTCACCGGGGACGTTCGCGACTTTGGTCATCTCTTCGGAAAGCGCGTGCGTGGCGTTTTTGTTCAGACGCCGGCCGAGTTCCTGCGCCGTTAGTCAAGATTGACTTCCGGTGGGGCGCAGGAGCGCATCCTCGCAGTCGAGGCTCTCCCTAATTGATGTCTTTGCCCTCTTCGAGCTGCTTGATGAGGTTCTCGAGGTTCTTCTTGTTGCCTGCGTCGGGCGCCTGCGCGAGGGCGAGTCTTGCCTCCAGGAGAGCCCTCTTCTTGTCGCCCGTCGCCGCGTAGCCGCGCATCAGGCCCACGTGGACGGGCCATTTGTTCGGGTACCGCTTCGCATTGAATTGGAAAACCCTTAGCGCCTCTTCTTTCTTGCCGTCGGTTAGGAGCTGGCGCGCGGCGACGTGGATCTGCAGTGGGTCGGCCGTCGGGTGGTTGATGGCCTTGTCGAAGGTCTTGGCCGCGTCCTGCTCCCGGCCGTTGAGAGACTGCAAACGCGACAGCGTCGAGAGCGTGGTGAAGTTCTCCTGGCCGCCGGACCAGGTGGGATCCGACACGGCCCTCTCGGCCCACTTCATCGCTTCCGGAAGATTGATCTTTTTGGTGGCGCAGAAGGCCGCCGCCTGCTCCCAGTTCTGCCAGGAGAACCCGGCAAACCCGCGAAGATCCGTCCGCATGTTGTCGACCCAGAGCTGGTCCGGGTTGTCGACCGTGATCGAGACGGGGATCTGGAGCTCCTCCCACTTCAAGGCCAGGGTCGCCTTTGCGGGCTCGCGCTCCGTGAATTCGTACGTGAGCCACTCGTGATATTCGCTCTTGCGCGCGGTCGTCTTGACGCGCAGCGCGTCCAGCTTCGGGTCGTACCAGAAACTTCCCCAGGAGCTCGCGTCCTTCGAGAAGACGACCGTCCACTCGTCCTGGGCCGGGATCATGTGAAGCCCGTAGGTCCCGGCCGGCAGCGGTTGCCCCTGCACTTTCACGTCGTGCGTCACGGAAAAGGTCGTGTTCTCGTTCGCGCCGCCCCGCCAGGGACACTTCGCGCAGCCGTTGAACCCGAGATCGGCGAGACCCCATGGGACGAGCTCGCCCCAGATCTTGCCGCGCCGGTCGTTTGAGCCGCGGACGACCCGGGGGCTCGAATAGTCGACCGTCACCCGGACCGGGCCGATCGCCTGCGTGACCGAGGCCTGAGGATTCTCACCGCTGGGCGGGAACGTCAGACCCTGCGCACCGAATGCGTGGACAGAAACCGCGAAAAGAGGGACGAGGGCCGAGAAGAGGAAACGAGCGCCGCGTCTCATGCGAACCTCCAACCGGCCGCCGACAGGGCAGCCGTGCCGTTGGTCTAATACGGTTTCGCCCGCCGAGTGTTTCGTGGGAAGCCCGCGCTCGGCCGTGAGTCCCGTTTGTTGGGGGCAGGTACGTGTCGGAATCGAGTCGGGCCAGGATGAGCTCCGGGAGGGACGACATGACCGAATCCCGCCGTCGAGTTCCTCACACGCACCGAAGCCGGATTCGTCGGGGCCGCCGCCGTGAGCGGAGCAGCCGCCAAAACGCAGACGTCCGGCCCGCTCCCCAGGCCACGCCCGTGGCCGGCACGCCGTCGGCCTTCGGGACGGCGCCGCCAGTGGGACCCGAGGTCGCTAACCGCCGCGCGTGTGCATCTCGAGGTGCGGATCGCGGCGCAGTTCGGCCGAGGGGAGAAGAGGCGCCCGATCCCGAATCAGCAGGCGTTGCTCCGCCCCGCGGTCGTTTCGCGAACCCCATCCGGAAGCGATCAGGGCGCGCAGCTCCTGCGGCGAGGCGCCCGATCGCAGCGGCCCGCGCAGGTCGGTTCCCCGTGTCGCGTAGAGGCAGAGATACCAGAGCCCGTCGGCCGTCAGCCGGCTCCGGTCGCAGGAACGGCAAAACGGAGCGGTCGTGGAGGAAATGATCCCGAAAACCGTGCCGTCCGGCAGCGTGAAACGCTCGGCCGGGGCGCTGCTCTCCTCCAACATCGGCGTGATCGCTCCGTAGCGGCTCTCGAGCCCTTCGAGAATTTCCGCCCGCGTGAAGACTTTGTCCATGGACCAGTGCGTGGCTCCTCCGACGTCCATGTACTCGATGAAGCGGACCTCCGCGCCGACGCGTCTTCCGTACTCGATCAAAGGCGCGAGCTCGTCGTCGTTGATTCCGCGCATCAGGACCGTATCGATCTTGAGCGACCCGAACCCCGCGCGGGCGGCTTGCTCGACACCCGCCAGAACGCGGTCGAGCATCGGGAAGCGCGTGAGGGCTCGAAAGCGCTCGGGCACGAGCGTGTCGAGGCTCACGGTGATCCGGTGAAGGCCCGCGTCCTTCAGCTGCGCCGCCTGTTCCGCGAGGAGCACGCCGTTGGTGGTCAGGGCGATGTCCCGAAGCCGGGGCTTTTCCGCCAGGATCCGCACGAGCGTGGCCAGGTCCCGGCGCACGAGCGGCTCGCCGCCGGTCAACCGGACCTTCTCCACACCGAGGTCGGCGAAGACATCCACGAGGGTGCCGATCTCCTCGAAATCCAGGATGTCGCGGCGGGGGAGCCAGACGTACTCCTGCTCCGGCATGCAGTAGTCGCACCGCAGGTTGCAGCGGTCGGTGACGGAGAGGCGCAGATTCCGGAGCGGGCGGCCCAGGGTGTCCGAGAGAGTCACCGAGCGATTATATTAGCCGAGCTTGCCGCAAGCCGCGGCGAGACAGGGGGACCGCCGGTGAAACCTGTCCCGATTCGAGTGGCCGTGATCACCGTCTCGGACGGTGTGGCTGCGGGAGAGCGCCAGGACCGCGGCGGCCCCGCCTGCGAGCAGGCCCTGCGGGAGTCGGGTGTCGCGCACGAGATTGTCTCCCGGGAAGTCCTGCCGGACGACAGGCAGCGGATTGCCACGGTCCTGGCCACGAAGGCCGACACGGCGGCCGCCGATCTGATTCTCTTGACGGGCGGCACGGGTGTCGCGCCGCGGGACCGCACGCCCGAGGCGGTACGGGCAGCCGTGGAGTTCGAGGTCCCCGGACTCGCGGAAAAGATGCGCGCCGATACGGGGCGGGGGTTTCCGGCCGCCTACCTCTCGCGTCAGGTCGTCGGTGTGCGCGGCAAGACCCTCGTCGTGGCGCTGCCCGGCTCGCCCGAGGGCGCCGCCGATTGTCTGCGCGCCATCGCCGAGCTTCTTCCCCACGCGATCGCGCTCATCCGCGGGGAGAAGGCGAGACATCCGGGCCCGCCCTGAAAGCAGGCTATCGTTTTGATATCATATCGGCTGATATGCCCCAGGTTCTCGTCCGAGAAGTAGAGACGTCGACGCTTGACCGGCTCAAGAAGCGCGCACGGGAAAACGGCCGGTCCCTTCAGAGCGAGCTCAGACAGATTCTGGAGGATGCGGTCCGCTATAGCCCCTCGGAGATGCGTGCCGCCGCCGAGCGGATCCGGAAGTCCCTGATGGGCCGCAAGCACAGTGACAGTGTCGAGCTCATCCGAGAAGACCGGGACCGTTGAGATTCGTTGTCGACGCGAGCGTCGCACTTAAGTGGTTTGTTCCTGAGCCCGGCAGGGACCACGCGTTGCGTCTCTTCGACCACGCTCTGAGTAGTCCCGATCTGCTGCTGCCCGAGTTCGCCAACGCCCTGTGGAAGAAGGAGCGACGGGGAGAGATCACGAGGGAGCGGGGTCGAGCCATTCTCTCCGAGATCCGGAAGTTTGCGATCGACATCCGACCCTCCCGAGCTCTGATCGATCTTGCCTTCGTTCTTGCAACTCAAACGGGTGCGACGGTTTACGACAGTGTCTACCTCTCCTTGGCGGCCGCCGAAGGTTCCGTTCTCGTGACGGCCGACCGTAGGCTGCTCGAGCGCTGCCACAACAGACTCCTTTCCCGCTCTGTCATTCCACTTGAGGATCTCCCCTGACGACCTCGTTCCTGACCGGCATCGATCGGTTGCTCACCGATCCGGCGCCGATCGCCGGAAAACGCATCGGTCTCGTCACGAATCCTTCCGGCGTCACGTCGGCCGGCGTGCCGACATGGAAGGCGCTTTTCGAGCTTCGAGACGCGAAGCTCGCGCGCCTCTTCGGGCCCGAGCATGGCGTGGACGGGGGCGCCGTGTACATGGAAGCCGTCGGAGGCGGCGCGCACCCGCCCACGGGCCTTCCGGTCGTCTCTCTTTACGGCAATTCGTTGGAGACCCTGAAACCGCGCCGCGAGGATCTCAAAGATCTGGATGCCCTCGTCTTCGACGTCGCGGACGTGGGCGCCCGTTACTACACGTATGTCTGGACGATGCTGCTCGCGATGGAGGCGTGCGGGCAGAACGGCGTGCGTTTCGTCATCTGCGACCGGCCCAACCCGATCGGCGGCGCAGTCGAGGGCGCGCCCCAGGATCCGGGCTTTCTCTCCTTCGTGGGTCTGCATCCGGTGTCCGTGCGTCACGGCATGACGGTTGGGGAGCTCGCGCGGCTTCTGGCGGCGGAGAGGAAGATCAACGTGGAGCTGGCGATTTGCCCGGCAAGAGGCTGGACCCGCGACACGAGCTTCGAGGCGGCTGGTCTGCCCTGGGTTTCCCCGTCGCCCAACATCCCTTCGACGCAAACCGCTCTGGTTTACCCGGGGATGTGTCTGCTGGAAGGCACGAACCTCTCCGAGGGCCGCGGCACCGCACGGCCCTTCGAGCTCTTCGGCGCGCCGTGGCTCTCGGCCGTCCCCTTTGCGGAGGCTCTGAACGGTCTCCGACTGCCGGGGGTCCGATTTCTTTCCACGCGCTTCCGTCCGATGTTCGACAAGCACGCGCGGACGTTTTGCGCCGGCGCGCTTCTGCACGTGACCGACCCCGCCGCGTATCGCTCGTTCGAGACGGGACTGCGCGTCATCGAGACGGCGCGGCGTCTTGCGCCGTCGAGGTTTCGCTGGCGAGACGAGCCCTACGAGTTCGACGCGCGGCCGGCCATCGACCTTTTGACCGGGTCGGCGCGGTTTCGCGAGGCCGTGGATGCGGGGGAGGATCTCTCCCCGGAAATCGGACGGCACGATCGGGAGGCGCGGGCGTTTCTGGAGAGATGCGAGCCGTATCTGCTCTATCCGGACCGCCGGCCGGCCGTGGTGGCGTTGGTCGGTGGGCACGACTCGGGCAAGACGACTCTGCTGCTGGAGCTCGTGCCGCGTCTGAAGGCGCGCGGCCTGGCCGTCGGCACGATCAAACACACGCCGAAGGACGCGGAGGATGACATCGCGGGGAAGGATTCCCACCGGCACGCCCGTTCGGGCGCCGCGGTCTCGGCCTTCGTGACGCCGGAGCGCACGACGGCGCGGCGCCTCGCGCCGGAGGAGCCGCTCGAGAGGCTTCTCGCACGCGAGTTTTCCGCGTGCGATCTGGTCCTGATCGAAGGCTACAAGTCTCTGCCCGTTCCCAAGATCGAGGTGACGCGCGCCGGCGCGGCCCGCGCGCCGGTCGAGGGGATCTCCGCGCGCATCTCCGACCGCCCCGCAGAGGACGATGTCCCCACGCTGCGCTTCGAGGATCTCGAGGGGATCGTGTCGGTTGTGCTGCGTCTGGCGGGGTTGGAACGCCCAGGACGAAAAACGTGAAACGTGAAGCGTGAAACGTAAGACGAAGAGTTTGGCAGTTTCGGCGCTCCGTTTGGCGTTTTACGTTTAACGCTTTACGCAAATGACGAAGTCATTCGTGGTCTTCGACCTAGACGGCACGCTGATTGACGGCTACGCGGGGATCGGCGAAGCGCTCTCCTACGCGATGGAACGGCTGGGTCTTGCCCGGCCTGCGCCCGATCGCGCGCGCGTGATGGTGGGGCACGGCCTCGAGAAGCTCCTCGAGAAGGCCGTCGGCCCGGATCTCGCGCCGGAAGGAGTCCGTCTCTTCCGCGAGCGCTATCCGCAGGTTGCGGTCGAGAAGACTGAGCTGCTGCCCGGCGTGCCGGAGGTTCTGGGGCAGCTCTCCGCCCGCGGCCACGCCATGGCGGTCGCCTCCAACAAGCCGGCGCAGTTCTCGCGCCTCATCCTGGAGGCGAAGGGCGTTGCCCACTACTTCGCCGCCATCGAGGGCCCCGACGCGAAAACGCCGAC
>JBOGJN010000422.1:0-1293 GCA_050745445.1 Thermoanaerobaculia bacterium | reverse complement strand
GCTCGACCGGGTCGAAGCCATCCACGTCCGGGTCGGTTGTATCGACGGGTCAGCCACGGGGGTCCTCCCGGTGCCCTACGCGCTCGACACGGTGCTCGACGAGTTCTCTCTGGAGCCGATGGTTTTCCGCGACGGCAGAGCCGCGGCGGTGGCTCCGATGAGCGGCGAAGAGACAATCGAGTTCCCCGCGCCTGTCGGAAAGGCCGAGGCCTTTTACACCCTTCACTCCGAGGTCGCGATGTTCCCGCGCTCTTACCCGGGACTCAGAGACGCGAGTTTCAAAGTGGCCTTCGAGCCGGAGTTCACGCGCAAGGTGCGCTTCCTCGTGGAACTGGGCTTTGCGTCCCGAGAGAAACTCGCGGGCGGGGTGTCGCCCCGGGAGATTCTTCTCGCGCTCGCGGCCCGGCAAGAAACGCCAAAGGCGGACCCGAGCGACTGCGACATCCTGCGGGTCGAGGTCACGGGAAAGAAGGCGGGAGAGACGGTCACGCGAAAAGGCGAGCTGACGATCCTGCCGCACCCCACCTGGAAGGTGGCCGCAGGTGCGCTGGACACGGGTGTGCCGCTGTCGATCGTCGGACAGATGCTCGCACGCGGCACGATCGCCACACCGGGCGTCCTCTGCCCCGAGACAACCGTCCCGGCGGAATTCTTCTTCCGCGAGCTTTCACGCCGCGGAATGCACGCGCGCCTCGAAACCGCCGCCGGAGACGGGAAAAGGACCGAACGATGACGATTGCGTCCGTGAATCCCGCGACCGGCGCACAGCTGCGTCTCTTCTTGGCCCTCTCTGAGAACGAGATCGAGCAGAAAGTCGCTACCGCGACAAAGGCCTTCCGGCATTGGCGGGAAACGCCGATCGCCAAACGGACGGTCTTCCTGAGCCGCGCGGCGGACCTGCTGGAACAGGAGAAAAAGCGCTGGGGCGAGCTCATGACGCTCGAGATGGGCAAGCCCATCGGCGCCGCCGTCGCCGAGGCGGAGAAGTGCGCCTCCGCCTGCCGCTACTACGCCGAGCACGCATCGGGGTTTCTGGCGGATGAGGCCGCGAAAACCGACGCGAGCCGAAGCTTCGTGCGCTACGAGCCGCTGGGTCCCGTGCTCGCCATCATGCCCTGGAACTTCCCCTTCTGGCAGGTGTTCCGGTTCGCGGCGCCGGCGCTTGCGGCTGGCAACGTCGGTCTCTTGAAGCACGCCTCGAACGTGCCTCAGTGCGCCCTTGCGATCGAAGAGATTTTCCGCCGCGCGGGCCTGCCGGAAGGGGTGTTTCAGAGCCTTCTCATCGGCTCCGAA